>JAPPKT010000233.1 GCA_028819675.1 Caldilineaceae bacterium
GGATGGGACGACGAATGTGATTGTGACGTCGTTGCGGGCGATACGGGTGGGGGTGAGGATGCCGAAGGCGCACGATTGGCATTGAACGGCAGTTTTTAGTAGTCAGTTTTTAGTTCTTAGTGAACGGGTCGTTTTTTGTTGTCTGAATCAGGATTTGTGGGGGTATGGAGAACATCTTTTATCCGCGAAGGGACGCGAAGGGGCGCGAAGAACGTCTCTTTTGTTGTCTGAATCAGGATTTGTGGGATTTTGATGGATTTTCGGGATGGATTGATCTACGGGCGGGTATGGAGAACATCTCTTATCCGCGAAGGGACGCGAAGGGGCGCGAAGAACGTCTCTTTTGTTGTCTGAATCAGGATTTGCGGGATTTTGATGGATTTTCGGGATGGATGGCGGGTGGTCGATGCACGAACACGAAGTGCGACTTTCATCTGCCAAAAGGGGCAGTGCGCGGCGGGGTGTCGCCCAGGATGCGCAGTAGTTAATCGGGCAGCTCGGCCAGGAATGATCTTACGGTAGGGACTAGCTCGGTGGGTATGTCCATTGTTGTTATTGTGGGGTCCTCGAAGGCGGCTTCGTCTTCGGCGATGGCCTCTTCGTCGGATTGGGAATCGTAATGTTGGATAAGGCGGCGGACGCGGTCCAGGTCCCAGCCTGGGGGGTAACGGTTCGGGTCTTTCATCTTCCTCTCCTTCTTGCGCGCCTTCGAAAGGCGGAAAGCTGTCTGCCTCTAAGTTCATAGGCAGTTATGATGAAGGATTCCTCAGGGTCGGGATGAGGGATATAAACCACGCGAATGTAGCGGCCTCTACGCGTTCGTCCGATCGCAGTTCGCGACCTACCTCTTCCGCGCCTGTCCTCACCTGGAAAAAACAGTACGTCTTCGACTTCGTTCTCTTCTACTCCATGGGCATAGATGTGAGGCTCGCCGGTATCCGGATCAATGAAGAAGCGCACAGATTCTCCAGGTAATCAGTTCCTCCTTAGCAGGACAATAGCAGTATTGCACTCTGCCATTTTTGCACATCTGTTCAGAATTGTCCAACATGGGAATACGGCCTTTGGCAACTCTGAGCGTACCGGGTTCGGTTATATGTCGGTCAAGTCAGATCGGAGCGACAACAGAATGCCAGAAAGCCGTGAACGGTGATGACAGAATTTTATGGCGAGTGGGACAGCTCCGATCCCAATTGATTCAGTTGACGGAGCGTTGGGCGATCTTGCTTTCGCTTTAGCGGAGTTGGTCTTGGTCTTCTGGTTGCCTGCAATTGTGGCGGAAAGGAGCAACGACCTCGGCCCGTTGGGCTGTGTGATGTTCTCTCGGCGGAACAGAATTGTAGCCGTTTTCGGTAGTGACGGCGTCAAACTGAAGGAGGACAATTATCGGATCTGCATGGGTGAAATCAGAATCAGGATTTGCAGGATCTTGAAGGATTTTCTGGATGGTTGGCGCGCGGGTCGGGTGAGGAAGGAGTGTCCATGGTGGGGCAGAAGTTTGCGTGAAGACTTGCCGACGCGGTTGGCGCGGATCTTGTGGGTTTACGGCGGGACCTACGCGAGGCGTGGTCGCTGGCGGCTAGATGCGCTCGAAGTAGCGGGTGCGTTCCCAGTCGGTGACGGCGTTGCGGAAGGCCTGGGCTTCGGTGGTGAAGAAGTGGGTGTAGTGTTCGACGACTTCGGCGCCGAATGCGGAGCGGGCGAGGTCGCTGGCGGCGAAGTTGGAGACGGCTGCTTCGAGGGTGGCGGGGAGCATTTGGATGCCGGCGGCGGCGTAGACGTCGCCGATGTGAGGGGGCGGGGGCTCGATCTGTTGCTCGATGCCGGCGAGGCCGGAGGCGATGACGGCCGCGTAGGCGAGGTAGGGGTTGACGTCGGCGCCGGGAATGCGGCACTCGATGCGGAGGCTGGGACCTGTGCCGACGATGCGGAAGCCGGCGGTGCGGTTGTCGGGGGACCAGGCGAGTGCGGTCGGGGCCCAGCTGCCGGCTTCGAAGCGTTTGTAAGAGTTGACGGTTGGGGCGTAGCAGACCATGAGCTCGGGCACGTAGTGCATCCAGCCGCCGAGGAACCAGCGGAAGAGGTCGGAGCAGGCGATGCCGGAGAGGTCACCGGTGCCGGGGAAGGCGTTGGTGCGCTCTGCGCCTGCGGTCGACCAAAGGCTGACGTGGAGGTGGGCGCTGGAGCCGGCTTCTGCGGCGTCGGGCTTGGCCATGAAGGTGGCGCTGCAGCCGAGTTGGTCTGATATTTCCTTGACTGCCTGCTTGAGCAGGAGGTGGCGGTCGGCCATTTCGAGGATTGGCGCGTAGCGGATGTTGAGCTCGTGCTGGTTTTTGCCGAATTCGCCCTTGGTGGACTCGACGGGGACGCCGGAGTCGGCGAGGTGGCGGCGGAATGCGCCGTTGAGGTCTTCGGTGCGGGCGGCCTGGAGGAGGTGGTAGTCTTCGCGGTACCATCCGACTTCGGCCAGATTGCGGTAGCCGTTGCGGGCCGCGTCGAGGTATGAGGTGCGATAGAGAAAGTACTCCAGTTCTGAGCCGGCCATGGCCGCATAGCCATGGTCGTACAGGCGGTCGAGCTGTTTGCGCAGGATGGAACGGGGGGCAACGGCGACGGGCTCGTGGGATGGATCGAGTTGGGCGTCGCAGAGTACGAGGGCGGTGCGGTCGAGCCAGGAGAGTTTGCGGAGGGTGGCGAGATCGGGGGCCAGGTGGACGTCGCCGTAGCCCGATTCCCAGTTTGAGAAGCGGTAACCGGGAACGGGTTCCATCTCCATGTCGACGGTGAAGAGATAGTCGCAGGCGTGTGTGCCGCGGGCGACGTCGGTGAGGAAGAAGGAGGCGTCGAGGCGTTTGCCCACGGGCTTTCCGTAGGGGTCGGGGAAGGCGAGGATGACGGTGTCGACGGCGCCGTCTTCTGCGGCGGTGCGCAGGTCATCGACGGTGAGCATTCCCGGGACTTTTTTGTGATTGGGTGGCACGTTCTTTGCCTCCGGCGTGGATGAATCCGGCGCGGACCGAGTGGGAAACTGCTACCGATTGTACGCGCAGGTTAAGTGGAGGGAATTATAAACGAGTCCTGGGGGAAAAACCCATCCGTGGAACTTACTGCACTGGAGCGGAACGTCAGGTTCTGGCCTGCCTCTTCCATTCTCGTGTGGGCCGCTGCGATGCATGCCATTGCAGGTCGACACTGATGGAGCCCTCTGCGGTCCAGTTCGGGCGTCTCGGTCAGGTTTGCGGGCTTCATGTGCGACGCGGGCTGGCCTGACGTTATTCTGATGGGACGCAACTCTACATTGACAGGTTGAGCTTGGGAGACCGACTGAGGCGAGTGCAAGGTGTGTTGGTGACTCTACGTATCGGGTCCAGTATGCTTATTTCTCCATGCATTCATCATTTTTCGCCCTGGAAGGATAGACCGCCAGATAGGCGACTCATTACGAAATGAATGCTAGCGGTTCAGGTTTCATCTTGACAAAGCTTGACAGCGCTCACGTTTCCGGCGAGAATCGTAACCGGTAAGCCAGAATCTTTATGCGGTCTGTCCAATTCAGGTTGGAGGGCTGTAACGGGTTCAGTACTCCGCTCCTGGTGCTGACGACACGGGCGGGGCCGATATGGGAGTGGGCCGGCTGCCTGGCGGGACATCCGACCGGCTTGGGGCGAGGAGAGAAGGGGGAGGAGAGAAGCGGCTTCCCGGCCCTTTATTGGAGAGCGGATAGCCTTTCGAAACCGGCGACAGTAGAGTAAGCAGGGAGGAGGATTACGGGATGGGTAGGCAGAAAGTCAAGTTTTCGAGCCAGGCTTCGCCGGAGGTGTTGTCGGCGCTGCGAGAGATTGCGCGGGGTGAGGGGCGACACTTTCAGGCTGTATTGCAGGAGGCGATGGAGGAGTATATTGCGAACCGCAGCCAGGAGACGCCGCGCGCGGAAGTCATGGCGCACTTCCGGGCCAGCGTGGAGCGAAACCGGCTGCTGGGTGAGTTACTGGCCAGATGAATCATAACTTTCCCACAATCCTGGAAGTTGTGACCATACACAGTATCCTTATCGAAGAATTTGGGGGAACGCCGGGGATTCGAGATCAGGGCGCGCTGGCCTCGGCACTCATGCGGCCCCAACTTGGTTACTATGACGGCCTGATGGAAGAGGCTGCGGCGCTGATGGAGAGCCTTGCAAATAATCATCCCTTTGTGGATGGCAACAAGCGGGTGGCATTCTTCGTCACTGACGCTTTTTTGCGGCTGAACGGCCAGTACATCGACTGCGACAGTCTCGAAGCCTTCGAATTCTTCATGCGCTTATTTGAGACAGAATCGTTTCGATACGCGGCGTTGCTTCCGTGGCTGGAGGCCAAGGTGCAGCCGCTGCCGGGGCGTTGACCGGCCAGATCGAAGACGGTTTTGGCTGCCGATTCATTTCTCCTCTTGTCGGAAACGCCCAAACGCACCGATTCACCATTTGCCCCGTTTTGTGCGTCCGCTTGCAGGTCTCGCCAAAGGGTCGGTAGGGCGGCACTCACCTCGCCAGGACCAGATGAAAATTGAAAAGCCGGGACGCAGGCGGCGCCCCGGCTGTAGGCCTATGCATGATTCCGTGCAAGACAACAGGTGGCCGTGCAACTACCGGTCAGGCGTGTTCGGGATGGTTATCGCTTGAATCTTGTTGTATACACAACCTTTCGATCGGCGAAGTCACGCGAAGGGGCGCGAAGAACTCCTTTGTTTGTTCCAAGGAGGGCCACAAAGGGACACGAAGGGCACGCAAGGGAGCAACAACCAGGGGCACCCACGAGGGGTGCCCCTACGGGAGGTGGGTGGAGTGGGTGGGATGATGAGCGTGGCGCGTACGAGGGCACCCACAAGGGGTGCCCCTACGGGGGAGGGCTGGGGGGAAGCCCTTTTGCGCTATGGAAGGAGAGTCTGCTGATCAGGTGTAGAGCAGTTGCAATTTCTGGCCGGCCTGGATTTCGGTTTTGGCGGGCAGGCTGATGGCGCCGTTCTGTTTTTGGAATGCGACCGGTTGGCCGTCAAGGGTGATGGCGGATACGGTGGCGTCTGCGAGGAAGGGCAGCTGGAGGCTGCGGAGAGTGAGGGAGCCGTACAGGACTTCGAGGGAAGACTGCTGCGGGGTCATTTGGAACTGACCCCAGCCGGAGTCGAGGGACCAGAAGGTGCGGAATTCTCCGTTGTGGGGCTGGACGGGCTGGAAGCCGAGGCCGCCGTTGACCATGTCGAACTGGAAGCCGGAGAAGGCGTTGAGGAGGGCGTAGGATGCCATGCTGCGGGCGTAGTTGTTGCCGCACTCGAATTCGTTCCAGGGGTTGCGGCGTTCGCCGTCGTAGCGGTGGCGGACGGCCTCGACGCAGCGCATGCCTTCGTCGACGAGGCCGACCATGATCATGTGGCTGGCGGCGGCGTATTCGAAACCGTTCATGGTCTCCTGCGAGTAGGGCGCAGGGATGAGCGGCTTTTCGACGTCGTCGGGCCAGGCGCAGATGACGAGGCCGCCTTCGTCGTTGAGGGCGTAGATGCGGCAGGGATTGTAGACCTGGCTCATTTCGGGAACGAAGTTGTACTTGTAGATGGCGGCGCAGGCCTGTCTGACCTGATCCGGGTCGTGGAGGTCGCCGAGGCCGTAGAGGGAGGCGTGCCACTGGGCGAGGACCTGGTCGATGCTGCTGCCCTCGCCGATTTGGTATTTGATCTCGCTGTGTTCGGCGTTCCAGTAGGCGTCGAGGGCGGAGCCGCCCTTGAGGGCGTCGTCCTGGGGGCCGTAGGACTCGACGAGGGCGCGGTCGCCGAGGTCGACGCGCTGAACATAGTACTCGCCGTTGAAGAGATTGGCGTCGACCCAGGCTTTGCCGCGTTCGAAGATGACATGGTATTGGGAGGCAGTTGCCACGTCGCCTATGGATTCGGCCATTTCGGAGGCGGCCTTGAGGGCGCCGAGGTAGAAGCCCGTGAGCCAGGAGTTGGGGCCGAAGAGCTCCATATCGAGTGTATGGTGCTGGCGGCCGGTGAGCACGCCGGACTTGTCGGGGTCCCAGCGGTCGATGTTATCGGGACTCCAGGCGTATTCGAGGGACTTCTTCACGCCGGGCCAGATGGAGCGCAGCCATTCGTGATCGCCGCTGATTTTCCAGTCGCGATAGGTCTTCATGACGCCGCCGAACTGGCCGTCGCAGCAGGGGCGGAAGGCCGAGGGGTCGGAGCCGAGGGGGAGCTGGATGCGGAAGGGCATGGCGCCGTTTTCGAGGAGGTTGTAGCGGTAGTCGGCGGTGCGCATGGTGCGCTCGAGGGCGGGGAATAGGAAGGGGAGCGCCTGCTGGTAGTTCCAGACGTGGGTGCAGCTGCCTTCGCAGCAGCCTTCGTCAGGGTGGAGCCCCTCCCAGCCGTAGAAGGTGCCGTCTTCGAGGCGGAGGACTGTGGGCGATTTGAGGATGGAAATGTTGGCCGAGACGGCGTCGAGGGCGGCGGCGGGGATGGTTGAGGCGAAGAGGGCATCCTGGAAGCGTTTGGTCTCGGCGTAGAGGCGGGGCCAGTGTTCGATGGCGTACTGGGCGCTGGCGCCGGAATCCTGCCAGCAGGTGGCGTAGTAGTTTTTCCAGTTTGGCGCACCGGCCTGCTCTTCTTTCCAGTAGTTCTCGCAGTTGGGGAAGCTCCAGCTGATGAGGAAGCGGACGCGGCGGGTTTCGCCGGCGGCGACGGGCAGGTGGACGGCGAGCAGGCCCGTGTCCTGTTCGGTGAAGCGGGCGCCGCCGGCCCTCTGTTCGCTGGTGTCGTATACGCGGTTCTGGAAGGGCCCGGGTGTATTGAGGTCTTTCCAGTAGACTTCGAGGTTGTCGAACCAGGCGCCGCGGAACCAGTTCTGCTGCCAGCTGACGTCGACATCGGCGGCGAGGCCGGCGTCGGTGGCGAGGGTCAGGTTGCCGTAGGCGGGGTCATCGGGCTGGAGGCCGTCGGTGGAGAGATGGAGGGTGTGGCCCCATGGGTTGGCTTCAACGGTGTTGAGGTTGGTGGCGGGCAGGGGGTTGGTGAGCACGCCGGCGATGGTGTAGGTGTTATCGGCGGCGGTGGTATTTGTTACGGTGAATTCGAAGAAGGCGGCGGGGATGCCGGAGTCGTCCTCGTTGGTGGGGATGAAAGGGTTGAAGGCGGTCAGCTGGACCTGGCCGGGGAAGGTGTCGTCGCGGTATGTGAGCTCGGCTATGGGGAACTGGCCGCGGAAGTCGACGCTTTGGAAGTGGGGGAGGCCGGTCAGGTATTCGCGGCGGGGGCCCCAGCCGAAGGTGCTGAAGGTGGGGGCGACGAGCTCTCCCTGGTAGGGCGAGTGCAGGTCGCCGTGGAGGATGCGGGCGTCGGTGATTTCGCCGTTGTTTTCGGCGCGGATGGCGAAGTGGGAAAAGCCGTTGACGCTTCCCTTGTTGGGGCGGTTGAAGATTTCCCAGTCGATGAGGCGTCCGTTGCCGGCGAGGCCGATGCAGCCGGTGCCGATGCCGCCGAGGGGGAAGCTGATCTGGTTGGTTTTTTCGTTGCGGTAGACGAAGTGCTCCATGTGAATCTCCGGAAGGGCAGTAGTTAGTAGTCAGTAGTTAGTAGTCAGTGGTGGGTGGTCGGTGGTCGGTGAAGTGCGGTTTGGGGGACTGACTTATGGTGGGGCCTCTTTTTGGAGGACGAGGAGGTGGTTGGCGGCGATGAAGAGGGCGAAGACGGTTGGGAGGAGGAGGAGCAGGGCCGGGCTGACGTAGGCAATGCAGAAGCTGAAGAGGATGCCTATGGCGAGCAGGCCGAGGCTGTTGGCGGGATGGCGGCTGGCCAGGATCAGTGCGTCGCGAATGGCGGCGCGGACGCCTTGGTGCGGGTGCTGGAGCAGGGAGGGGAAGGCGTAGAAGGAGAGCGTTGCCATGACGGCGCATCCCAGGAGGTCGGCTGCCAGGCCGATCCAGACTATTGGGGCAACCGGGGGGGATTGGAGTGCTGGCAGTGTCGTCATGAGAGCGAGCAGTGGGAAGATCGTCAAGAGGCTCAACAGCGTGCTGCGACGCCAGGACTGGCGAAAGTCGTCAAAGAGTGAAAATTGCCGCGGCACTCTTCCCTGAAGGAGGCGCATTTCGAAGGCCAGCAGTGCGGTCCAGGCTGGCCCGATGGTGATGGAGGCTACGAGGAGTGTGGGGATGAAGAGTCCCAGCGTGAAGAGGAAGGAGGCAGGTATGCAGACGAGACTGAACAGGAGGGCCCCCCACAGCAGTTGAGGCAGGTTTTCCCAAAATGTCTGCCCGACCTGAACGACGTATGTGCTGGGGGTAATGTCTTGCTGAGACGTCATCCTTTCAGACCGGTAATGGCTGCGCCCTGCACGATCCATCGCTGCGCCAGCAGGAAAAAGACAAGGAGTGGAAAGATCGAGATCATGATGCCGGCGAGAACCTCAGACTGATTGCCGGAGCCCATGTAGCCGCGGATTGTGGCGATGGCGATGGGGAAGGTGAATTTATCCCAGTCGCGCAGGAAGAGCAGGGGGCCGACAAAGTTATTCCAGGAGGCGAGGAAGGTGAAGATGCCGAGAGCGGAGAGCGCCGGTCCCGTCAGCGGGAGCAAAATCTGCCAATAGATACGGAGGTAGCCGGCACCGTCGATCTTGGCGGCGTCAAGGAGCTCCTCCGGCAAGGATTTGAAGTGCTGGCGGAGGAGGAAGACGCCGAAGGCACTGGTTACACTGGGGAGAATGAGGGCCCAGTGCGTGTTCATAAGGTCGAGGGAGCGGATGATGATGAAGGAGGGGATGAGGGTGACGGTCGCGGGAACCATCAGGGAGGCAAGGAACAGGCCGAAGAGGATGTCGCGACCGAAGAAACGCAGGCGACCGAAGGCGTAGCCCGCCATCGAGCAGGTGAGGAGCTGGGCGGCGGTGACGATGAGTGCGATTTTGAGGCTGTTCCAGAAGAACAGCATGAACTCGATGTCGGGAGAGTTGATGACGGCGAGATAGTTCTGCCAGTGCAGGGCAGTGGGCCAGAAGTCGGGGGGGAGATCGAAGGAGTTCTTGGGATCGCGGAGCGAGGTCGAGAACATCCAGCTGATGGGAGCGATCTCGATGATGGCGATGCCGATGAGGAGCAGCCACAGGAGGGCCTCGCCGAGCCGGAGCCAGACGGACTTTCTATATCTTGTGCGAATTGTAACCGGCTCGGTCGCGGTCCCTGTTGTCGTAGCCATCAGACTGGTCTTTTATCTGTAGTCGTTTGGTGGGGCCGCGTCGAGTGTGGCAGCCCGTTATTCATAGTGAACCCAGCGCCGTGCGCCGAGAAACTGCAGCAGTGTGAGCGTGATCAGGATGACAAACAGGGTAAAGGAGACGGCAGAGGCGTAGCCCATCTCGAAGCCGCGGAAAGCCTTTTCGTAGATGTACATGGCGATAACGCGGGAGGCGTCGCCCGGGCCGCCTTCGGTGAGTACATAGACGTTGTCGAAGATCTGAAATGCGCCGATGAGAGAGATGACAATGGCAAAGAAGGCTGTGGGCGAGATGAGAGGGAGCGTTACATTACGGAACTGTTGCCAGAATCCGGCGCCGTCGATGCGGGCGGCTTCGTAGTAGACGGCGGGAATGCCCTGGAGGCCGGCCAGGTAGATGACCATCAGATAACCGCAGGCCTTCCAGACATCGTAGATCATGGCGGAGACGAGAGCCCAGGCTGAGCTGCTGAGCCAGGGTACTGGGTCCAGACCGATCTGGCCGATTAGGAAGTTGACGACGCCCCGGTCCTGGGTCAGGAGGAAGCGCCAGACAACGGCCAGGGAAGCGGTCGTGGTCATGACCGGGAAGAAGATGGAGGTGCGGAGGAGATAGCGAAGGCCCCAGGGCATGGCGCGATTGAGGCCCACGGCCAAGAGGAGGCCGAGGACATTGTTGAGGAAGGTGGCGCCGACCGTGAGCCGCAGGGAGTTCCAGTAGATTTTGAACATCCTGGAATCGGTCGTGAGCCGGGTGACGTTCTCGACGCCGGCCCACTTTGGCGGCGTCAGGAGGTCGTAATGCAGAAAGATGAGGACAAGGGAGGCGCCGATAGGCAGAACGGTGAATGCCAGGAGCCCGAGCAGGGCGGGGGTGGCAAAGAGATAGCCGGCCCATGCTTCACGCTGAGCCAGAGTGGTCCCCTTTTGGGGGTTGGCCTGCCTGTCGATTCCGTCGTCAGGCAGCGCTGTTGAAGTCATGGGTAGTCCTATCCGGACAGGTCAGTATAGCGAGTTGCCGGGCGGAAGGGGGTCCATGAATCCCTTGCCGCCGGCAACCTGACATATCTAAGTGGGGGCAGTTATGCCTGCTTGAGCTTGTCCATTTCGGGCTGCAGCTCGGCGTGGGCAGCCTGCATCGCCTCTTCGACCGATCGTTCGCCATTCCAGATGGTGGCGTAGTTCCGGTTGAGGATTGGTTCGACGATATTGAAGTTGGTGGGCGACGGCACGGTGGCTGCGAAGTCGAGCGATTCGTAGAATAGCGCGGTGTTGGGCGGGCCATACTCGGCGAAGACGGGCATTGCGGCGACCGAACGCAGGGCGGGGATGCTACCTCCGACCTTGACCAAGTCGATGGAGGTGTCGGAGTGGGAAAGGTGCTTGACGACCTCCCAGGCCTCTTGCGGGTTCTCACTGGAGGTGGAGACGCCCCAGCCTTCGGTGCCGGCCACGGTCTTG
>JAPPKT010000641.1 GCA_028819675.1 Caldilineaceae bacterium
TGTATTACAAAGAGTTTCCGGTCATGTTCGACTGGATGCACAACGGCGAGGGCTTTTCAGTTTTCTTCCTGCAGCCGCTGTCTGACCCGTATAACCACCTGGCGCGGCAGCGGATGCAACGCTTTGCCGGCTTCTATATGGGCACCGATCCCCAGGCTCACAATTATGACCCGGAGCACAGAGTCATTCGCAGCATGTTTAACGGCAGCCGCGGCCCGCTGATGCGCAAGTCGACCGGTCTTGACTGGGCAGGCGATTCGCTTGAAATCGAAGGGCGCTTCAAGCCGGGGCACGGCGAGAGAAACTATGCCGAAATGGTGGCCCACTTTGAGGAGTATAACGACGTGGTCGGCGACCACCCGCTCAATTTGTCGACGACGACGCTGGCTTTCAACGCCTATATGCAGACGGGGGACGCCAAGTACAAGGCGTGGCTGGTCGATTACATCGATGCCTGGTGCGAACGGACAGAGGCGAATGGGGGCATCACCCCCACGAACATCGGGCTGGACGGCACTATTGGCGGGGCATGTGACGGCAAGTGGTACGGCGGGGTCTATGGCTGGGGATTTACGGTGACAGTGCCGCAGACAGGGGAATTGGCGCACCGGCCGTTTTTTCTGCACCGCGTCCATTACGGATTCGGCAACGGGCTGTTGATGACCGGCGACCAGAGTTATGTGGACACGTGGCGCGGCGTCATCGACAACGTAAACGCAAACAGCAAGACAAGCGGCGGGCAGACACTCTACCCTCACATGTACGGGGACAAAGGCTGGTATGACTACACGCCGGAGCCGTTCAACACGGGGGCGCTGGAAGTGTACTACTGGTCAATGGACCGGGCGGACCTGGCGCGGGTGCAGGAGAACGAGTGGGTACAGTTTCTGGAAGGGGACAACCCTGACTACCCGGTCACCGCGCTGCTGGAGGATCTGAAAGAGGTGCGAGAGAGAATCGGCAAGGTGCGCAGCGACAGCAGTTCGCCGGATACGCGCATGTCTGACGACATGAACGGGTTCAATCCCGCAATGGTGAGCCGGCTGACGGAGCTTATGCTGGGCGGCCTGCCGACGGAGCGGCTGGGGTTTCCTCTCCACAGTCGTGTGCGCTACTTCAGTCCGACGCGGCAGAGGGCCGGCATTCCGGAGGATGTTGGCGCGCTGGTCGAGAGCTTGCGTGATGACGGGATGACGCTGACTTTGGTCAATACTGACCAGCTTAAGTCACGCACCGTCGTCGTCCAGGGCGGCGCGTATGCGGAGCATCAGTTCCTGAGTGTTACGCAGAACGGAGAAACGACTGCAATAGATGGCGACAACTTCACCGTGCGGCTTGGGCCGGGGTGCGGCAGCAGACTGCAGATTCGGATGGCGCGCTATGCCAACCGACCTACCTGCGCCTTCCCGTGGGCTCGGTAGAAGGCTCTGGAAGACTGGAAGGTCGACAGTTTCGAGAATCGTTCCCCCCGGCGGCGTCTACTGGTGCGCGCTCGACCCTTTGGAAGAGAAAGGCAATTTCATGGCAGACGAGAGTAAACCCAACGTCCTGATCTTTTTCTGCGACCAGTTGCGCCTCGATTTACTGGCCTGCTATGGGGAGACGCTCGTGCGTACGCCGAACATTTCTGCCCTGGCGCAGGACTCCTGTGTTTTCGAGCGGGCGTATACGCCCTGTGCGATCTGCTCGCCTGCTCGCGCCAGCCTACTTACCGGCCTCTACCCCCACGGCCACCACATGTTTAACAATTCGACCCCTGGATATTCCTACTGCGAGCATATGCGGCCCGGCGTCAGGATGATTCAGGACTGGATCGAAGAGGAGAGCGACTACGAGTCGGCCTGGTTTGGGAAGTGGCACGTCGGTCCTGCTCAAGACCTGTTTGACTCCCGCTTCCATCATACTCAAAAGCCTTACGAAGGCGGGCCCGAATTTCTGACCAGTTCTCACTGGCATCCCAGCACACGCATCGCGCCCCTGGTGGAAAGCGTCGGGCGGGGCACGGCAGGTACGCTGGATGTGGGGCTGGAGGGATTCCCCGATGTTGTTGCGGCCCGCTACTCTCAGGAGTTCCTGAACAACCGCGACGGGACGAGGCCCTTTTTCCTAACCTGTTCCTTCCCAGGGCCGCACAGCCCGTGGATGGTCCCAGACGAGTGGGGCATTCGTTACGACGCGGCCGAAATCGAATTGTGGCCCAATCGCTTTGACAGTTTTGAAGGAAAACCGATTAACCAGAGAAAGCTGCGCCTGATGCAGGAGATTCGCGGGAAGGAGCTCTTGCGGTCCGCTGCACGCCCGCTGCCGGAGGGGGATTCCCGTCAGACTCAGGAGATGAAGGACCGGGCGTTGCAGGAGTTGCTGGCCTGTTGCTTTTCCTACATGGAGCTTATCGACCTGATGGTAGGAGAAGTGGTGGCAACGCTCAAGGACCTGGGTCTGTATGAGGAGACAGCCATCGTCTTCACGGCGGATCATGGCGATATGGCCGGTTCCCATGGCCTTATGAACAAGGGCGCGTACATGTATGACGAGATCTACCGTATACCCCTGCTTGTAAAGTCCCCGGGAACGCCCCAACCCAGGCGCAGCGGCGCGTTTGTGCATTTGATGGATGTAACCGCGACCTGTCTGCACTTGATGACGGGGGATAAACAGGAGAGCATGATGGGGCAAGGCCTGCACGGCGAGTCATTGCTTCCCCTCGTGCAGGGAAAGGATGACTGGGGTCGGGCAATGCACTACGCCGAGTACCACGGCGACTGGTACGGTCACTATTCAGCGCGGATGGTGACGGACGGGCGCTGGAAGCTGGTGTGGAATCTGACGGACTTGTGCGAGCTGTATGATCTGGAAAACGATCCCCATGAGCTACGCAATTGCTTCTATGATCCTGACTACGAAGATGTGCGCGCAAGCTACTTCGACTATCTGATGACGGAGGCGCAGCGTACGGACGACGCGCAGTTGCGGCTGCTCCTGCCGCAAGTCGAGATTGCGGCACGGGGAACGGCCGGCCTCTGATCCCAACGAAGGGCAAATTCCAGAACAGCAGTCACTGCTTTATTTGTGCTAGCCTGCGCTCGTTCGACGACGCATACGGAACAGGCAGTTTGTATGGCCAACGCGAGCAAACCCAACGTCCTGATCATCCTTTGTGACCAGTTGCGGCTCGATCTGTTGACCTGTTACCAGGATACACTGACGCGAACCCCGAACATCACAAAGCTGGCCATGGATTCCTGTCTATTCGAACGGGCGTATACGCCCTGCGCGATCTGCTCGCCTGCCCGCGCCAGCCTGCTGACCGGCCTGTACCCCCACGGCCACCATATGTTCAACAACTCGACCCCCCGATATTCCTACTGCCAACACCTGCGGCCGGACGTGACGATGCTTCAGGACTGGGTCGACGAGGAAAGCAGCTATGAGTCGGCCTGGTTTGGCAAGTGGCATATTGGCCCGGCTCAGGACCTGTTCGACTCTCGATTCCACCACACGCACGACGAGCCATACGAAGGCGGGCCCGTCTTTCTGGAGACCACGAACTGGAACAACAAGAGGCAGGTCGGCCCCCTTGTTCAAAGTGTGGGGCGCGGCGCCGCGGGCACGCTGGACGTGGGGATGGAGGGGTTTCCCGATGTAGTCGCGGCCGGCTACACGCAAGCGTTTCTGCGTTCACGCGATGCGACGAGGCCCTTTTTCGCTATTTGTTCCTTCCCGGGGCCGCACTTTCCCTGGATGGTTCCAGAGGAATGGGGCATTCGCTACGACCCGGCTGACATCGAAATGTGGCCCAATCGTTACGACAGGTATGAGGGCAAACCGTTCAATCAAAGGAAAATCCGCCTCTTGAACGAGGCAAATGCTGGTGGTCTTTCTTCTGAGGAGCAGGACCAGGAGCTAAAGGAGATGCTGGCCTGTTGCTTCTCCTACATGGAGCTGATCGACGAGATGGTGGGCGAGATCGTGTCAACGCTCAAGGAGCTCGGGCTCTATGAAGATACTGCTATCATCTTTACGGCGGACCATGGCGACATGGCCGGGTCACACGGGCTGATGAATAAGGGCGCGTATATGTATGACGAAATCTATCGCATTCCCTTGCTCTTCAAAGGGCCTGGGGCGGGCGGGGCATCACGCAACTGTTCCTTTGTTCACCTGATGGACGTGACGGCCACGTGTCTGCATCTGATGACGGGTACGGAGCAGGACAGTTTGGCGGGCCGGCGCCTTCACGGGCAGTCTCTGCTGCCGCTGGCAGCGGGGGAGGCGGAGTGGCCGCGAAGGATGCATTACGCAGAGTATCACGGCGACTGGTACGGTCACTACTCGGCTCGTATGGTGACGGACGGGCGCTGGAAGCTGGTCTGGAATTTGACGGACCTGTGCGAATTGTATGATTTGAAGAATGATCCCCACGAGTTGGATAACCGCTTCTACGACCCCGGTTTGGAAGCGGTACGTGCCGCCTACTTCGAATATCTGACAGCTGAGGCGCAGCGTACGGGCGACGGCCAGCTGGGGTTGCTGGAGCCACAAATCGAAATTGCAGCACAGGGAACAGGGGGCCTCCGAGTCCGATGACGGGCAGGTTCCAACGCGGGCGTCACTGATTCATTGGTGCTCGCCGGTGCTCACTCGACGATGAATGCGTGAAAGGCAAAACGTATGGCCGACCAGAGCAAACCCAACGTCCTGATTTTCCTATGTGACCAGCTGCGGATTGATCTGTTGACCTGTTACCAGGAGACTCTGGTGCGGACTCCTAACATCACCGCCCTGGCCAACGACTCCTGCCTCTTTGAACGGGCCTATACTCCTCTGGCTCTGTGCTCGCCGGCGCGCGCCAGCCTGCTCACCGGCCTCTATCCACACGGCCACCACATGTTCAACAACTCGACCCAGTATTATTCCTACTGCGAACACCTGCGGCCGGACATGACGATGCTGCAGGACTGGGTCGACGACGGGAGCGAGTATGAGTCGGCCTGGTTTGGGAAGTGGCACATAGGGCCGGCGCAGGATCTGTTCGATTCTCGTTTTCACCACACGCACGACGAGCCGCACAAAGGCGGCCACGTTTTTCTGGACAGTTCGCACTGGCACCCGAACACGAGGATCGCCCCGCTTGTTCAGAGCGTGGGGCGCGGCACCGCGGGTACGTTGGACGTGGGAATGGAGGGATTTCCTGATGTTGTTGCGGCGCGATACACGCAGGCGTTTCTGCAGACGCGCGACAGGAGCAAGCCGTTTTTCGCTACCTGTTCCTTTCCAGGCCCGCACTTTCCCTGGATGGTTCCGGAGGAATGGGGTATTCGCTACGACCCGGCTGACATCGAAATGTGGCCCAATCGGTATGACACGTATGAGGGAAAACCGATTAACCAGAGAAAGATCCGCCTTTTGAACGAGGCGAATGCCGGTGGTCTTTCTGCTGAGGAACAGGACCAGGAGCTGAAGGAGTTGCTGGCCTGCTGCTTCTCTTACATAGAACTGATCGACACGATGGTGGGCGAGGTTGTGTCAACCCTCAAGGAGCTCGGACTCTATGAAGATACCGCTATCATCTTCACCGCGGATCATGGCGATATGGCAGGGTCCCATGGACTGATGAACAAGGGCGCCTATATGTATGACGAAATCTATCGCATCCCTATGCTTGTCAAGAGGCCCGGGCCGGGAAGCGCATCTCGCAACAATTCCTTTGTGCACCTGATGGACGTGACGGCCACATGTCTGCATATGATGACGGGTATGGAGCAGGACAGTTTGTCCGGCCGGAGCCTTCACGGGCAGTCTCTTCTGCCACTGATTGCGGGGGAGGCGGAGTGGCCGCGTGGAATGCATTACGCGCAGTATCACGGGGACCCGTGGGGTCACTACTCTTCGCGTATGGTTACTGACGGGCGCTGGAAGTTGGTCTGGAATCTTACCGATCTATGTGAACTCTACGATCTGGAAAACGATCCTCACGAGTTGAATAACCGCTTCTACGATCCCGTTTGTGGTGAGGTGCGCACTGCATGCTTCGAATACCTCCTAGCGGAGGCGAAGCGTACCGGCGACGCCCATGTCTTCTTGCTGAAGCCGGAACATGAAATGGCCATTCAAGGGATCCCTGTCCCTGGAAGCTCTTGACGGGCCAGCATCTCCCTTGCAGACACGGCGCCGCTGAACCCATCCCAAATTGTCCAGAGATTTGAAGAGAACCAGAAGACAAAGAGGAGGTCAACGATGAAATTTGGTGTCTTTCTTCCCAGCCATGGACCGGCGAAGTCGCCTGAGGCGGTCCATCAGGTGGCGCGGGCGGCTGAGCAGGCCGGTTACGATTCGCTGTGGGCGGCAGATCATGTGCTAGTGCATCAGCGGTTCAGCGATTTCTGTATGATCGAGACGTTTGTCACGTTGGGATACGTGGCGGCTATCACCGAGACGATCACACTGGGCACGACCGTACTGGTGCTGCCTCAGCGCGATCCGATCCTGGCGGCCAAGCAGGCGGCGGCGGTTGACCAGTACTCTGACGGGCGCCTGATTCTAGGGCTCGGCGTGGGGTGGATGGATGACGAATATCGCTATTTGCGCACTGACTTCAGTAAGCGCGGGCGCATGATGGACGAGTGGATGGACGTGATGCGGGTCCTGTGGAGCGAGGATGAGCCTTCATTCCAAGGTGAGTGGATCAACTTCGAGGAAAGTGCGTTCGAGCCGAAGCCGGCGCAGGAAGGCGGGCCGCCGTTCACGATTGGCGGGCTGAGCGATGCGGCTATCCGACGTGCGGCGACGAAGGCGATAGGCTGGCATCCGATACAGATCTCGCCGGAGGAGGTCGCTGCGGGTATCGCCAAGATGCGCGCCTGGGCGAACGGTGAGCCGCGTACGGTTGTTTTCCATGCCCGTACTGAACTGGGTGATCAGGCGGACCCGGAGGTCTCGTTGATCAGAGGGTCAATGTCCGAAGTCAATGACCTCATCGGGCGCTATGCCGAGGTAGGGGTCGAGCATATGCTGTTCGACTTCAACACGACGCCTACTGCCGACGGCATTCAGGATCAGATGGAGAGGATCGCGTCTGACGTATTCCCGGTCCATCAGACGGCATGAGTGTCAGGGAACTGCGGGGCGCCTACTGCTTACAAGGAGTCGACTTCCTCGATCTCTGCCCAGCCGCCGCTGTCCTTTGACGCCTCGGCTGCCATCCCTATCATGTGAAGTTGGGCGACGGACTTTGCGTCCGCCGGCAACGGCGCGGTCCCGAGCGCTTCTCTAAGAGCATCGAGGCTGCTGGATTGGGAGCCGGTTTCGGCCAGGGGCTCACCGGCGACTGCGTCGAGAAATAAGGCGACGCATTCGTTCATGCCGGGCCAGCCGGCGCGCGGCTCGGATTCTGCAACCTTTTGGGCGGACCAGTCCGACTGGCTGCGCGTGCGCTGGCGCAGTTCGCCGGAGAAGATGTCCACTACCAGGTCGCCCTCATCACCGTTTACTTCGATGGTTGTCTCAAGGTCGATGACCGCTCCGAGATTGACTTGAACCGTGCCCCAGGCGCCTTTGTAGTCGAAGTGGCCCTGGCATTGTCGTTGTGCGCGGCCGGGCAGGCCGTCGCCTTCGAGGACGAGTACGCGAGTGGGTGTTGCGCCGAGAATACGGTTGAGAGCATCCACGTACCATGGGGCGAGATGGTTGATCGTGCTCAGATCGGATGTGGGGTCCGCGCCCCAGTTTGACTGCAAACGGATGCGGGCCGTGCGAGGCTGGCCGACGTCGCCGTTACGTACTCGTCGGGCCGCCTCGATGAAGGCGGGAATGAAGCCGATTTCAAGGTCGGCGTGGGTTACCTGGGGGGCGTGCAGCAGCTTCGTGACCATTGGGGGAATTCGCTGGCGCCGGTTGGAGAGGGGTGGTTCATAAAAGATCGGTACGCCGGCGTCGAGCGCCGCGGTCAGCGCTTCCTCGTGGGCGGTGTCGGAGACGGCGATGAAGGCGGCGTCAACAGGCGGGCCAGCCAACAGATCGGCGGCATTTGAGAATACGGAGACATCCGGGCCGAGTTCGGAGGCGATGCGCTGCTGCGTGGTTGTGCTCGGCGCGGCTGCGGAGATGATTTGGGCGCGGCCGTCGCGTTGCAGTGCGGGCAGGTAGGCCATGCGGGTCCAGCTGCCGTAGCCGATGAGTCCGACGCGAAAATCCATTGCAATTCCCTTAGTGCGTTCCCACTTTCAATTTCAGAACAACGGGTCAGGCCAGCGGACGAAGGCAAGTGCGCCCGCGAGCCGGGTGAAGTCCGCCTCGGTCAGGTCGTCCCGGTAGGGGAGCGCTTTCTGAATCGCCTCCGGCTGGCCGGCATAGCGACTGACGATCTTTTCGGCATTGATCTGGGCTTCGCCGTACTGCAGGACGAGGAGACAGAAGCATTCATAGCCTTCCTGGCGGGCGTACCAGGAGCCGACGTCGATCAGGCGAATTATCTGGTCGCGCTTACGGTCAAAGTTTGTAAACTCGCTTACGCCTGAATGACATTTGGCTTCAACCAATATGACAGCGCTGTTCCCCAGCGTGATCAACAGGTCCGGTTCCGAATCGCCCTCCACCGTCTGCCGGCTGGGAGGCGGAGGTAGCTTTGGCCAGAACTCCAGCCTTGCCGCCTTAATGTCTTTAAAGACCTGTGGAGGCACTGAGCCAAAGAATGACTGCCGAATGAGCTGAGTCAGTATGCGTGTCCTCTGCGGCTCGTCGTTGAGCAGCGGACTGAAATAGTGCCAGGTGCGGGCATCTTCGGAGTTCTCGCTGAGGACTTTGGGCAGTCCTTCGGCGATTGACGGCGGGAACTTCTCGGTCAATTTGCCCTGAAGCGCCGGGTGCGCGGTATCGGTCTGTTTCAGTAAAGGATGATCTTCCGGCCGTCTCCAGACCCTGACTCTGGAGGAGCTGACGACGAACTCGCTCAATTTCCTGCCTTTCTTGCTTTTCCGAAAAAGGTTACAGGTTTCCGGTCGGTTTGCGAGCAGAACAGGCTCTCTTTATTGTACGGATACCGTGAGTTCCTGACAATTCCTGGACGGTCACACTTACAGTGGCAAAGTTCAGTAGGTGGCCAGGACGGTCGGAGAAAGCTCGGTTGGCAGGAGGGTCAAGGCGTGATACTCTGTGGCGCAGTTTGAGGCGCGGTACTGCCCACTGAATCCATTTCACAAGAGAAAGTCAGAATTGAAATCATGCCCAGATTCATCGTTATCGGCGGCGGCGCGATTGGCCTGAACACCGCTTACCAGTTGGCGCGCATGCAAGTTGGCAAGGTGACGCTGTTGGAGAAGGGTCAGGTTGGCGACGGCTCCAGCAGCCGCGCAGGGGGCATCATCACAGGGCTGCTATGGTCGGAGACGGGCGTTCTGGCGCGCATGATCAGCCTGCGCATATACCAGGAGTTGAGCACGGATCTGGAACGGTACGGCTACCGTTTCCAGGACGTCGGCTGTTTGAATTTATTTGACCCGGCATCGTGGCCAGAGCGGGAGGAGCTGCTCCCCCTATATGATCGTCTCGGCTTTGGCTACGAGATCCTCGACGCGGCGCAGATGCGGCGCCGCTGGCCAGATCTGACGCCCGAGGCCGACGTGATCGGGCTCCACGACGCTCTGGGTGGGTATAGTGAACCGCATGAATTCGTGCCGGGGCTGGCCAGGCGCTGCCGCGATCTTGGTGTCGAGATTCGAGAGAATGCGCGCGTCGACGGTTTGCAGATCGACAATGGGCGCGTGGTCGGTGTGCAGACGGGGCTGGGTGTGTTGGAGGCGGATGTGGTGATCTGTACGGTCCATGCCTGGACTGCAGCGTTCATGGCGGGCTGCGGTGTGCGGCTGCCTATCAAGTCCTTTGTGCACCAGCGGTACGTTTCTTCGAAGCTGCCAGAACGGGCATCGATTCCGGCAATCAACGCAAACCCGTACGGAGGCTATATCCGGCCGGCGCGCCTGGGTACAACCGACTTCCGCATTCTGGCGGGAGGGGAGACCGAAGACAGGGAGGAGGAGCGCGTCGACGGTCCTGCCTTCCATATGGCGGGGCTTTCGGCTCCGAGGAATCTGCGGAGTCAGCTTTCTGAGAATCTGACGCCCCTTGTGCCAAAACTGGCCGCGACCCGCTGGGAGACTGAGCAAGTCGGGTTGATATCCTTCTCTCTGGACAGTGAGCCTGTTTTGGGGCATCTGCCTGAATTGCCTGGGCTGGTGGTGGGGGCCGCCTTTCATTCCGGTGGGTTTGCCTACAGCCCGGTGGCAGGGTTGCTGCTGGCAGAGTTAGCGGCCGGTGATTCTCCGAGTGTCGACATCTCCTCTTTCTCGCCGGGTCGATTCACCAAAGAGGAAACGGACGACTACCTAGCGACGACCGTAGTGCAGGCCGAAGCGTTTCGGCGCCGCCACTGAATTGGCAGCGCGCCTCAGCTGGGGTACATCCCAGACTTGGCTTGGGAACAGTCTGGCGGGAATTCGTGGGGGCGGCGGCTGGCGTTGCTCACCGGATTTTGGAGGGATGCAGGGTAGGCACAGGGCAGGCACCTATGGTGATTTGATGGGACTGGCGAGACGTGGTCTGGCTAGACACGTTCGATTGGGCACCCGTCACCAATGGCGACACCCGGTTCGATGAGGCGTGTTGTAGGAGAGGGGGCGT
>JAPPKT010000060.1 GCA_028819675.1 Caldilineaceae bacterium
AGGGGATGTGCGCCGCCGCCGAGATCATCGAGGACGACGGCGAGATGATCGTGGCTGCCCGCTGCAACGACGGCTTCCCCGCGCACGGCAACTTTACCAAACTGCTCTACGAGCACAGTTCGCCGCAGGCCATGCTGGAGACGATCTTCCGTCCCGGTTTTCACATGTTGGATCAGTGGCAGGTGCAGAAGTTCGCCGAAGTGGCCCTGCGGGCGCAGGTGGCGATATACAGTGAGCTGGAGCCCGATGCCGTGTCCCGAGCCGGCCTCACCCCGGTCGCCGACCTGAATGAACACATCCACACAGCCGTTGCCAATCTGGGGCCCGACGCGCCGGTCGCGGTGCTGCCGGAAGGGCCGATGACGATCCCATACCTGGTGTAGGCGCGGCTTCGGATTGACTCCCGCTCGAAATCAAGGATTTCGGCGATAGTGAAAACCGATTCTTCTGCCTTTTCTTAGAATGTGCAGCAATGTTGTTCTTGAAGATCGTATGCCTGTGTAAGTTTACGTACGCAGTTGACCACTTGTGATGGTAAAGGCAGAGTTACGTATTGATCAACAATTTTATCTGGAGTATGAAGCTTATGAGAGACTGGCCGGGACATAAAGTCAAAATGACGCTCTGCATTGCTGAAGAACCCATCCCACCCGCTGGTGTGCTGGAACTAGAAAAGTGGTGCGAGTCAGGCAAATCAGGAAGGCCGATTCAGACGCATATCGGAGACTGCGGTATCGTTCAATACATAGTTAATGAGGAAGTCTTGTGTGTTCGTTTTGAAGACGGAGATGAACGCCTGCTTTATGTAGATGAAGTGCGCCTGTTGCTTTCAGATTCCTGTGAGTGACTTGATACCAAACAGTCGAAATACGGTCAAATGTGGGAGCTCGGTCTTGGCTTTCAATCTTAAGTTGCAAATATGAGGCTGAAGTACTCCAATTATGACAGTCTTACGGAATAATCAGATTGAAATTGAAATGATGAAGACGATACCGTCGCCTTGGTCTGAAACTTTTGAGAATTTCGCGCGCTCAGTCTGCAATAGTGCTATAATAGTTTCCCCATTTATTACAGCGCACCCCCTACAGAAACTCGTTTCTCTACTTGACGCGGAGAATCGACCCAAGATCAGCCTACTCACTAACCTAGCTGTGGAAAGCCTGCTTCAAGGAACTGTTGACGGGAAAGCCATCGCTGAATTCTGTAGGGAGATTCCAACGACTACAGTTCGTCATCTTCCCGGGTTACATGCTAAGGCATATGTCGCTGATGAACATATGGCGATAGTAACCTCGGGCAATCTCACTTCTGGATCCCTCTATCGAAACTACGAGTATGGCATTCAAATCAAGGATCCTTTGATAGTTCGAAGAATTGCTCTCGATTTGCAGGACTATGGTAGCTTGGGAGCGAGCGTATCTCTTGAGGAAATAGAACGCATAGCCGATGTCGCTGCAACTTTGCGAGACAAACATTCTAAGAAACTCAATTCTGCACGTGAGAATCTGAGGCAGGAGTTCGAGACTCAGTTGGAGAGTGTACGTGAATCTTTAATGCAACTACGAGGCAAGCCCGGAGAGACCACAAATGCAATCTTTGGGAGAACGATACTTTATCTTCTGAAAAGCAAGCCGCTAACTACCCGTGAGATGCAGCCACTTATACAGCACATTCACCCAGATTTATGTGATGACAAGATAGATAGAGTAATCAATGGTATACATTTCGGGAAGGAGTGGAAGCATCGTGTCAGAGGGGCACAGGTAAATCTGAGACGAAAAGGAATGATAGAGCTCATCAAAAAACATTGGCAGCTTGTGTAATGCGAATTCAGTTTGACGCAAAGACTCTTCATTTAGGCCACAACATGGCATCACGTGAATCTCGACCGTTCTTGCCAAATATGCCAATAAGGGTAGTGGCCAAGTTACCAAAGTGAGAACCCTTAGTCCACCATCCCCCCGTTCAGCCTCAGGCCAAAGCCGGGCGCGTCGCTGGGGGTCAGGTACCCGTTCTCTGGCTGCGGCGCGTCCAGCCACAGCTGCTCATGCGTCCTGTGCCGGTTGCCCAGCACCAGTTCGCCCAGTTCTTCACACGCCGTCCCCGCGATCACGTGCAGACTCCACGGTTCTCCGCCCCGGTGCAGGATCACGGTGGCGCCGGCCTCTTGTGCCTGCTCGACGATGCGCCGCGTGGCGGTGACGCCGCCGCACCAAGTCACGTCCGGCTGCCAGATGTCGAGCGCGCCGGCCTTGGCGATTTCGGCAAAGCGGTGGTGGGTGAAGTCGTGCTCGCCCCCGGCCAGCTGGACCGGCTTGATCTGCGGACGTAGCGCGGCCAGTCCGTCCAGGTCGTCCGGCGTCAGCACGTCCTCGAACCAGTAGATGTCGTAAGGCGCCAGCGTGCGCGCCATCTCCCGCGTCGCCGTGGCATCCCAGGCCATGTAACAGTCGAACATGAGCAGCGCGTCCGCGCCCAGATGCCGGCGAGACTCTTCCGCCGCGGCCGCGGCGCGTTCGAAGACTGAGGGGCCCTGGTGACGGCCAAAAGGCACCTTGTGCGCGGTGAATCCGCTCTCAGCGAACCATTCTGGATCGTCGCCTGAGGCGTAGGCGCGAATGCTGTGCGCCGACGCGCCGCCCAGCAAGGCGTACACCGGCTGCCGCTCGGCCCTGCCGACGAGGTCCCACAGGGCAATGTCGATACCGCTGAGCGCCATGATGGCGATGCCGCCGCGTCCATAAGGGATCGAGGCCGCGTACAGCTTGTCCCACAGGCGCTCGATGTCGGCAGGGCTGTCGCAACTTTCGCCCAGAAGCAGCTCGCGCAGGTGGCGGTTGACCACCTCGACCGCGGCCACACCGCCGCCGCCATAGCCGTAGCCGCAGACGCCGGCGTCCGTTTCGACGCGCACGACGATCTGCCACAGGTAGGGCCGCCAACCGCCCAGCGGTTGACGGTAGTTGGGGTAGATTGCGCGGATGTCGGTGATTTTCATGGGGAGGTGGTTTTGGGACGTGTGCCGTGACTACGACCCGAATATCTCGTCCACCTTCAGGCTGAACCCGTCAAGCGTGGGTGAGGTCAGCGTGTCGCCTTCGCCGAACGTGTCAACGACCTCATAGCCGTCGTCTCCCAGCAACAGAACTGTAATGGCGCCGGCGTCTGTACCCACCACCCAGTACTCTTTGACGCCGTGTTGCGCGTAGAGCGCACGCTTATATCCTCTGTCCCGTTCGGCTGTGGATGGGGAGAGGATTTCAATCACGAGGTCAGGGGCGCCTTGTATGTTGTCCGGGGTGATGATGTGCGTTCGCTCGCTGGAGACGAACAAGAGATCAGGCTGCACTACGTCGACATCCGATAGCACGACATCCGTGGAGGAGTAGTAGATGCGCCCCAGACCGTTGGCCTTCACGAAGGTCATCAGATGATAACCCAATTCTGCCTGCGTTCTCTGGTGTACTTCGTTGGGCGCGGGGGTCATTAACAGTTCACCGTCCAGGAGTTCGAAGCGCTTGTCTTCAGGTGTAGTGAGGTAGTCTGTGTATGTGAGTTTTAACCGCGGCTTCTCACCAATCATATGAGCACCTCTGATTTGGGTTTTCAGTCCGCTTTCCCACGCTCTGCTCTAATATAGCCGGATGATAGTAACGCCCACGCGCATGAAGGACAAGCATCGTCGCGCAAAGTGGCCACAGAAAGCAGGACTACATCGACGCTGCTTGCGTCCACACCAGCCGCCACTACCCCTTCGTCCACGGCCTCCGTTCTTCCGCGAACGGAAACGTCCCGTCGTACCCGCGCGGCGTCGACACATGCCAGATCCCCTCGTACATCGGCGTCAGCTGGTAGTGGCAGACAACATTGCTGCGCTCGATGTGCTCCTGGTGCTTGGCGCCCTGGTGGGGAATGTGGTTGATGAAGATGACGCAGTCACCCGCCTTGGGATAGAGAATGACGTGCTCCTGCTCTTCACACCAGGCCTCGAACTTGGGCCGGTCCATGGGGTCGAGGTGGGGCGGTTCGATCTTGTGTCCGTCTTTGACAAACTTCAAATGGGCCAGGTCCGGCCCGTTGTCCTGAAAGTAGAAGGTGGTGTTGACGCCCACCGGCTGCACCGCCAGGCGGGCACGGCCGAGTTCGCGCTTTTCCTGCCAGTAGCCGTAGAAATCGAGATGCCACTCCTGGAGGTAGGGTCCCGGGTTGATGTGCGCGCGGAAGCTGCGCAGCTGGCACTGCCGCCCCATCATCCCTTCCAGGATCGGGCGGATGCTCGGATGCCCGACCAGGGGCGCATAGGTCTCCGGCTCACGGTCCAGGAGCGAATCGAACCACATATTGCCGACGTCGTTCAGGCCTTCTTCCCAGCCCATCGCCCGCGCATGGTTGATGCGTTGGCGGACGTGCTCGGTTTCTTCCGGCGTGAGCGCGTTCTCGACAGTGATGATGCCGTCCTCTTCCAACTGATCCAGCTTGGCTTCCAGATTGTCCATTCTATCTCTCCTTGCAGGGTTCCGTATCGTGGCCCCCGTTCGTATGGGTTCGCAACTGCAGAGAACACACGGCCGAAGCCGGCGAACGTGATAGACCGAAGTCACCGGCTCATGCCAGCATCAGGCGTTCCCCCTTGGGTTCCGGCACGGGGTCGCCAAACTCACGCGCGGTGTCGATCCAGAGCGCCATCGCCTCGTTGATATTTTGCAGTGCAACTTCCTGCGTATCACCGTGTGCCATGCATCCGGGCAACTCCGGCGCCTCGGCCACGAATGTGTCGTCAGCATTGCTCCAGTAGATGACAATTTCGTACCTGTACATCACCCCATTCTCTAGCTTGTATTTCAGTATGGCCTGACGACCCCGCCTGACTTGATAGCTCTTGGCCTTACTGCCGGCGCGTTACGGATTCAATCTTTCGGACGAGCGGCCTTCGAGAATTCGTTGGCGAAGTCTTGTGCGTCAACGCAATGCCCTGTACTTCGGACTGCATCGGGCATGTCGATACAGTAGGCAAAGAACCGGCTCTTGTCAAACATGCTCCCTATGGTTGGCCTGGGTACTCAGACCAATACCCAAAATGGATTCACTGCATCGGACTGGATGCGGCAGGGCCACCGCGTATCACCTTCGAAGCCGGACTGTACCCTCCATGCAACTGGTGAAATGTTCTGTCATGAATCTGAGTTCGCGGCCCCGTTAAATTGATCACGTTCGGTCAAAAGACACTACCCCCTTGAGGCGTACATTGCCCCACAGGACAATTGCATCGAATTAGGTAAGCGCCTCGTGAAGCTTCCGGATTCGGGCAAAGATGCCCTTCTGGGCGCAATTCGTGTGCTATAATGACGACCGAATTGAGATCTGTTTGCTCTGGTTCTGCGAAGCCATGACTCACACCAAAAGAAAATCTAGTGTGAAGGAGGGGCGCTGCAGGTCAGTGAGTTGCCCATGATCTGTCTGCCCATATGCCATCAAATGCGACGAGGAAACGACTGCGAAGTCAAGCATATGAGTCAAAAAAAAGAAAATCCCACGACTTATCACTACCTACCACTACTTACCACTACTTGACTCGACTTGACCCGCCCGAAACCATGGCAACTGCAACCAATTCGGGTAAACCTTGTGAGGCTGCCTGAATCGGGTTAGAGGAGTCGTTTACGGAGGCAAGAAAAAATTCTAAAGAAAAGGGAGTGGCCTGCCTTGGACAACTGTTGACACAGCGGGAAACCACGATTACACTCATGCTGGGACACCCCAAATGCGTCTTGTCCGAAACACGCCTTCTCTCCAGCGGTGTCCTCCCTTTACACCACGAAATAAGTCCGACCTTTCTCAAGGAGGCTACGATGTCGAAATCACGAGTCAGTCTCGTCCACGGCGGGGACCGCCGCACCAACGTCTTCAACGCGCTGGAGCTGGTGCGGGCCGATGTGGAATCCCGCCTGGCCGAGCAGGTGATGCTCAAGCCGAACTTCCTCAGCAGCGAAAACCAGCTCGCCTCCAGCCATGCCGACGCGCTGCGCGGCGTCCTCGACTTCCTGCTCACTACGCCCAAGCCGCCGCGTGAGGTCCTCATCGCCGAGGCCGGCGCACAGGACACCTGGGACGCCTATCGCAACTTCGGCTACCATGCCCTGGAAGAGGAGTATTCGATCCCGCTGCGCCTGATGGACCTGCACCGGGAGACCGAATGGGAGTCGACGCCGATCGTGCTGGCCGACGGCAGCGAAACGATCGCGCGCATGCCGCGCACGGTCCTGGACTGCCCCTGCACGATTTCGATCGCGATCCCCAAGACGCATGACACCTGCGTGGTCACGCTGGCGCTGAAGAATATGATCATGGGCACGATCTACCGGCAGGACCGGGTGAAGATGCACGGTTTCAACACCCATGCCGAACGCCGCGTCCCCGATGAGTCGCGCGCCATGAGCATCAACCTGATCCGGCTGGCCCGTTTCATGACCCCCGATGTCGCCGTCTTCGACGGAGCCCGCGGCCTGCAGGGGAACGGACCCGGCGGCACCGACGGACTGGACTTCGGCATCGCCGCCGCCAGCATCGATACCTTCGCCGCCGACGCGGTCATCGCCAAAACGATGGGCTTCGAGCCGCTGGAATTGGGCTTCCTGCGCTACGGCCACGATCAAGGCATGGGCACTGCCGACCTGGACGAGATCGAACTGCTGGGCGGCGTCTCTATCGCGTCGGTGGCGCGGCAGTTCAAGCCGCACGAGACGACCGAGTTGCAGCTGCAATGGCAGGTCGAAAATGCGGAGCAGCTGCTGGCGGCGTAATCCGAAAACAATGAGAAGAGGGTAAAGAGGAGTGAGGAGAGAGTCCCTTCCGGCCTCATTCCTCACTCTTAGCGTTTTATTCCTTGATAAAGGCGGTTCCCATGCTTCCTATCATCGATACCCATCAACATCTCTGGGATCTGAGCGTATTCGACATGCCCTGGCTGGAGGACGCGCCGACGCTGAACCGCAGCTTCGTAACCAGCGATTATCTGGACGCGACCGCGGGGCTGAACGTCGTCAAGACGGTTTACATGGAGGTGGACGTATCTGCGGCACAGAAGGTCACCGAGGCAGAGCATCTGATCGAACTCTGCGCCGCCGATGACAACCCCACCGCCGCCGCTGTGATCGGCGGCACCGTGACCTCCGCCGGCTTCGGCGATTACATCCGGCGCTATGCCGGCAGCCCCGCGATCAAGGGCGTCCGCCAGGTGCTGCACGGACCGGGCACGCCGCAGGGCACCTGTCTGGCGCCCCAGTTTGTCGAGAATGTGCAACTGCTGGGCGAGTTGGGCCTCTGCTTCGACCTGTGCATGCGGCCCTCGGAACTGGGCGACGGCGTCAGGCTGGCGCAGCAGTGCCCGGATACCCGCTTTGTGGTCGATCACTGCGGCAACGGCGATCCGTATCTGATCAGCGGCGACCTTCCCGGCAGCGGGTCAGGCGGCGATGCAGGGCAGGCGGACTCCAATCTGACCATCGCCGACCATACCGACCGCGATGACCCCTTCTGGCATGACCGGCAGCAGTGGATGGACGGCATCGACGCGCTGGCCGCACTGCCGAACACAATCTGCAAAATCTCCGGCATCATCGCCCGCACCCGCCCCGGCTGGACCGCCGCCGACCTGGCGCCGGCCGTCAACCACTGCCTCGACAGCTTCGGCCCCGATCGCGTCGTCTTCGGCGGGGACTGGCCGGTCTGCACGCTCGGCGCCGACGCCACCTATCGCGCTTGGGTGGAGGCGTTGAAAGAGATCATCGCCGGCCGCAGCGAGACCGAACAACGCAAGCTTCTGCATGACAACGCTGCCGCATTCTACGCGCTGGCGTGACGGTCGAGACAGACTGCGGAGGCTGTATACTGCAGGGACGGAGCCTGCACAGTTCGTGGGCGCCTGACCACGGGCGACCGACAACCCCATGGGACTCGAATGGAGAACGCTGGAAGATGAAGAGGGCCGGGTCCAGAAAGAGGCCCCGGAGGTAGAAGCGCCGGCGCCGCAACGCCGCGGCAGAATGCGATGGCTATCGGTTCTGGTTGCTCTGCTGCTGGTGGCGACGGTCATCTTGGGGGTGCGCTACGTTCTGCTGGAAAGGTTGGACGCTTTTGCCGCCACCGTCGAAGCAGACGTGCTGTCCATGCATGACCTCGTGGCGCAGGCCGAGCGTGACCTCGACGGAGCGCTCTTCGGCAGCATGATCTCGCCGGACTACCCCAACTGGGGCCGAACACAGAAAGAGATGCTTCTCAGCGGCGCGCGCTGGGACCGGCCGTATTTCGACTTAATCCTTGACCACGGCTCGGACGATCTGCCGCCCACCGGCACGGTGGAAGATATCGAATTCACGTCCGACTGGCGGATGGCGACCGTCACCCTGGCCTACCCCTACGTTCGTGCTGACGGTTCCCCGGTGACTCTTCACCAGATTGTTACCTACCGCGACGAAGTCACCGGCTGGGCGCTCGTCCCCGCCTATCCTTCCTTCTGGGGCGAGAAACAGACCTTTACCGGCCGCTATCTGACGGTCGAATACCCGGAACGGGACGCACCAACGGTCGAGCGGCTGGCAAGCGAATGGGACGAGATGCTGGCCGCAGTCTGCCAGGAGTTGGACGGTTTGCGCTGCCGCCGCACATGGCGGCTGAAGGTGGAGCTCTCCACCGAGTCCGGCCCGCTCGCACGCATGGCCGAAGGATCGTCCCGCGGACCTCTTTGGAAGGGGATGTCCTACATGACTCCGATTGGCAGGGGCGCTCGCCGGTCGGGTCTGGAGTTGCCGACGCCGAGCCTCATCGGCAGTCCTGTGGATGAAGCCGGCTATCAGGCCGTGCGCGCCGGCTATGCGCCGCTGATCGTGGGCGGCGGCATCGCCGAAATCATTGGCTGGCGCTGCTGTGAAAAGGTCGTATTCTTCCGCGCTTTACTCGATAAACAACTCAGCCGCTTGGGGATTAAGCCGTGGCCTCTGACCGCCTCCGACTATGAGGACATCCTGCAGGGCTCGATTCGCGACGTGTCAAGCCTGCACTGGGTCTATCTCCAACGCTCTTTCAACAACATCACGCCACAGATCCAGAAAACCGTCTACAGCATTGTGGACTTTATCCTCGTTTCCAACCCGGAGCGTTCGCTGGCTTCGCTGCAACGTCTGCTGCTTCGCTACGATACCTATCGCCCCTGGCTGTTCAGCGCCCTCCCTTTCGACAGGGACCAGGCCGGGCAGGGCAGCTACGTACGATGGATTCAAAAAGAGTGGATCAGCTATGCTGATCAGCAGTTGGCCGCTGCTACGGCCCCGGGCAGTGCTCTGCCCGAACAGGATCTGCAGCTGCTCTGCACGGCGGAACGCTTCAACGGCGCACATCTGTACCGTTACGATCTGCAGACAGATCAATTTGTCGCGGAGAACAGTGACGGCCCGTTTCGTCTGATGTACTCCCTCCCGAATGACGACGGCGTTCTGCTTCAGAGATTGAGAGAAAGTGTAGCCGAGGCAGGTGGCTCCCAGATACAGATCTGGCGGCAGGGCCAGACGCAGGACGTCGCCTACCGGTCGACCAATGCCACCCTCTACGGTTTGGGGACCATCGCAGACGGGATGCTCTTCTACACCTATAACACCCGCCGCCGGCCGCCCATCCGGTTTGCCTATCTGAATCAGGCCGAGTGCGACCGCGGCGCCTGTGCCGTGCGCTTCCTGGACGGTTGGCCCGCCTGGCCGCCTGACCGGGAGAGAACGGTTGTCTCGCGCGGGGACGGTGTACTGTGGCTGGGCGACGACGCCGGAGAGCCGCAGAGGGCGGTCGCCAACGGCCGGTCGACGGCGTGGCTGGACAACACCCGTTTCGCCTTTATTCAGCCGGACGATGGCATGCAAGTGGAAATGATGCAACTGCCCAATCTTGAGCAAAAAGCGCTCTTTAAGATGGAGAGGCTGGTTGAAGAACTGCAGGACGCGACGGACGCAACGATTGTCTCCCGTGCCGAGTTAGCGACGCATCCGGCCATGCCCGACCGGCTCTTCGTAGGCGCGCGCATCGGGCCCAGACCGGGCGCAGAGGACACACACGTTTTCGTCTACAACCTCGCCACAGACCAGCTCACAGAGCTGCTGCAGGTTAACCACCCGCTTGAACCGTATCGGTCCCTGCGCTTCTCCCCGGACGGGCGCTGGCTTTTCGTCCACAGCGTACAACAGCGCGGCAGCGGCTGGCATCTGCATATCTACAACAATCAGACGGGAGACATCCTGACCTATTCGTCAGAGTTTTCGCTGGCCTTTCCCGGGTATGATCTGTCGGCAGACGGCGCCTGGCTGGTTCGTGTTGATGAAGGATTTATTCATCTGATCCCGTTGAACGGCGGTCGGCAAAGGCTGGTGGCGCACGACTTTGCGCACTGTTATGCAGCCGTATGGGTGAACCGAAGCATGCCTTAGCTCCTGTCGTGTTCCTTGAGCGCGACAGCCAGGAATTTCGAGAGGAGATGCAACGACTAAGCCACAACCATTCCTCGATCAACACGGGGGCAGGGGCAGCGCTCTCTCTGACAACTGGCCACTAACCACTGACCACTGCAATTATGGGCGGT
>JAPPKT010000518.1 GCA_028819675.1 Caldilineaceae bacterium
ACTGGGTAAATACCTGAAAGGTAGCGATCAGATTCAGAACCAACTGGAAGAAGAGGGTCGGTGTCAACAGGGGCAACGTGATTCGCCAGAAGCGACGCCAGATATTCGCGCCGTCAATCTCCGCCGCCTCATAAAGGTGGGGCGGTATGTTCTGCAGACCGGCCAGGTAGATGACGGCGCCCCCGCCTACCCCCCACAGACCAAGGAGCATCAGACCTGGTAAGGCCCAGCGTGGACTGTGAAACCAGCTAGGCCCCTCAATCCCGACCAGCGATAGAAGATGGTTGATAACACCGAACTCGGGATTGAATATCCAGATCCAGAGCATGGTCACCGCCACAATTGGCAGCACCGCTGGGATGTAGAAAAGTGTACGATAGAAGTTCATGCCGCGTAGGCGCAGATTCAGCAGCAGAGATAGCGCCAGCCCCAACACTAGGTGCAGCGGCAAAGTCACCACGGCATAGGTCAGAGTAACCTTGAGAGCCTGTAGAAAGTCCCCATCGTTGGTGAAAATCTCTACGTAGTTCTGCAGTCCCACCCAGCGTGGAGCACTTCCGATATCCCAGTACGTCAGGCTGAGGAGGAGTGACGCCAGAATCGGGCCGGCGACGAACATGACGAATCCGACGAGCCAGGGAGAGATGCATATGTAGCCCTCAACCGCTTCGCGACGGGCCTGCCGGCTCATGCCGCGCCAAACGTTGAGGAAGTTTGAAGGCTGATGCGTGCGAGCAAGATTCCTGGTCACGTAACAGATTTCTTCAATTGATTGTAAATGCTTGGGTCCGGCGCCCCGGTTCCAGAGGAGGTCAGTAAGCTAGTGCGCAATCTTACATAACTGCCCGAGATATGCAAAAAAACTTGAAGCACTGTGCGCGCGAACCGCTGCCAGGCACGCGGCTGCTCGCCGAAACTTAACCTGTTTTCGCTAATCCGGGAGACAGCTCCAGACTCAATCGGATACTGCGTTCCCCTACGGCTGAACTCTTGGTGGCCTCAAATCCCAAACGCGCAGCCCGTGCACATAACATGGTGTCGAGCGGGCGCTTTGGCCCCTGTGATCCGGGAGAGGAAATGCTTTGGAGGAGAGACGTCAACTCTCTGCGATTAACCGCCTAAAGTTCGCATAGTTAATCTGCATCGCCTCCACACGCGAACCGCTCGGCGGCAGAAAATGCGTCGCCACCGACAGCACCGCGTCGCTGTGCCGGTCTCGCAGACTCCGCAAAATCGTGGGATAATCCACGTCGCCTTCACCCAGCGGGCAGTAGGAAAAGTCCAGCTGCAACCCATCCTTGACGGTCAGGTCCTTCAGGTGCAGCCCGTGGAGATAGGGATGGATATTGAGGAAGCCCGCCGTCGCCACGTCCGTTTCACCACAGTTCATGTTGTCGGACGGCCCCCACATCACTCTGATGCGCGGCGAGTTGAGCGCCTCGGCCAGCCTCCGGAAGTTGCCGGTAGTGTTCGTATAGTTCCAGGGCATCATAGAGAGCGCCAGGTCGACGTCATACTTTTCGGCCTCCTCTAGCGCAAGAGTAAAGGCCCGCACCAGCTTCTCCATGTCGACGTCGGCGATGTGGCCGCCCCGCGTCAACCATCTCATAGGCCACGTTGGTTTGGCGGCTGAGTACTCTCCCGGCCACGCAAACGTGAATACGCCTACGGCACCGACCCCCAGGCGCGCCGCAATCTGCATCGAGCGCACCATGTCGTCCATGTCCTGCCGAAACTCCGGATGCTCTTCCATACAGTCAACGTCGAGATCGGTGAGGTGAATCTGCTTGAACGGATTGCCGACGTTGATCAGGAAGATCTCAAGCCCGTGGCCCGCCGCCTGCTCCCCAATGCGGTCCACCGCGGCATCATCCAGCTCGCGCATTGACGGGCCGTCGGCGCCAAGTGTATTGAACCATACGCAGTCGGCCCCGATCTCCTTGGCCTTTGCCAGCGACTCGTCGAAGGGGAGAGCCAGCTCCGGCAGGTACATACCCAGTTTGAATTTGTGCTCGGTCATCTCTCGGCCCCGTATACTCTCAGTTGTCCAGCGGCTGCAACCAGCGGTCCAGGCCTGCGTCAGCGAGATTCTGTATCCAGTCGTGGTGCGAGCGGGCGACCCGGTCGGAATGTCTCCGGCTGCGGGCGACAAAACCCGGCACCTTGGACCGGCCCGTCGGCAGTCCAATCCGGCTGTACCGCGTGTCGACGCTCCAGCGCACCGTCTGCGACCGGTTTGGAATCGAGCGATGCACCAGTCGCTCCATTGTTATCAATACATCGCCTGGGTCTACCTCGCAGGAGACGACGCTACTGGCAGGCAAGTCCGCGTCGGCAATTCCTCTGGCACCCTTGTGTCCCGGCGTCTCAATCCACAGCTCATGGGCAATCAGACCTTCAAGATGAGAGCCCGGAATCACCTGCATGCAGCCGTTCCGCTCGGTGGCGCTGACGAGCGGGATCCAATAGTTTACGACAAGGGTCTCACCTGCTTCGTCAGGTATCAGGTAGGCTAGGTCCTGATGCCAGGGGATGTCCATCAAGTCAAGGTCTGGCATCTTCGGCCGTAACGCGAACTGCGGATGGGCGAGGATCTCGGGTCCGATCAAGGATTCGGTCGCGTCCAATAGTACGGGAGCAGTGCGAAGGGTAAACATGCCTGCAGATATGGGCTTCCCCCGTGAAAAATAATTCTGCCACAGCCAGTTCCGGTCGGTACAGGCTTCGGAGGCAAGTGCCAGCCGGTTGGCAAACGGCTCGTCTTCAAAGGTCATTCTGGAGTCAAGCTGACCCTGCCGGACAGCTTCTCCAATCGCACCGTCAACCTTCTCTGCAAGCTCATCGATCAGAGGCTGAAACGCATCGAGGGGCAGCATCTGACGCACGATCAGGAAGCCCTCCTCTTTGAACTGCTGGATCTGTTCCGGTGTCAGCCCCGTAGTCGTCGATGATGTGCTTTCGATCTTCTGTTCCTGCGCTGCCGAGTTTCCTGCCATGTAGTCCTCCCGTGCTTAGCGCGAGCAACCGGCTTGGCATCTGCGCATGGGTTCGTTATGAGGGGTCATTGGGATTGAAGTATATTTCAAATCGTAGGGTGACGCTACTCTCTGAAATGCATATATGCGGTGTAAGGGTCACTCACTGCGCCGCCCTGAGCCGACGGCTATTTCCCTCTGGTTCCAGCGCTTTGATTCTTCTCATGAAGTTCGGGTCTTCCACGCGACCGCACAGACTACAGTTCAGGCAAATGGGGCTTTCGTGTACAATACAGCGACGGAGGACTGGCAAGCACCTGTGACTGTCCAGGAATGAAACGAATGAGTAGGTTGCGAGGTCCCCTGTGTAGGTCCTTTCAACTGCAATCAGGCGGCAAAGTATTGAGTCAAAAGACTTTGAGGTGAACTGATGACTGTGAACGGCGCGAAGGGGGCATTGGGATGGGCGCTAATTGGAAGTGGTGGCGCGGGTCGGGCACATGCCGGCTGGGCAGCCGCAACCGAAGGCGTAACCGTGCGCGGCTTTTGCGATATTCAGGCCGGCATGGCTCAACAGCTGCAGCAGGAGCACGGTGCAGAATTCGCCGCCACCGACCCGGATCGCGTCTTTGCCGACCCTTCCGTGGACATCGTTTCAATTGCCACTTCCCACAGTTCCCATGCAGAACTGGCCGTCGCCGCACTACAGGCCGGCAAACATCTATTCCTCGAAAAGCCGATGGCTATGACCACCGCCGACTGCCTGCGCATCCACGAAGCGATGCAGGCCGCAGGCACAAAACTGATGCTCAACTTCTCCATTCGCTTTTCTGGCGCCGCACGCGCCATTCGTCAGCGCATTACCGCACCTAAGGTCAGTCACAGCCAGTGCATGATGAGCCGCGCCGACCTCAACCGCTGGCGCTGGCATCCCGTTGAAGGCGGCGGGCCGCTGTGGGATGTTGGCGTTCACATGGTCGACTATCTGTGCTGGATCCATGACAGCGCGCCGGTGGAGGTGTACGCAACCGGCGGCCAGATTACGCATCCCGGTGAACTGGGCAGCGACGACATGGTGGATACTGCCGCTGCCACGATTCGCTTCGCCAACGACTCCGTCGGCACCTTCCTGATGAGCGACGCTGGCTTCAATTCCGTGATATCCAAGTGGTTCTTTGAGTTCTTTGACGGCGATGATACGGCCGTCCTCTATGAACACTTCCGCAAAGTCAGTTTTTCGACCCCGGACCCGAATGAAGGGCAAAAGGACGAGACTCTGACCCCGCCGCCAATCGAACGCCTTTCGCTGCTGGTCGAGGCCATCCGCAACGACACGGAACCCTATGTGCCGCCGCAGGCGGGCATTTTGTCCACTCTGCTGGTTGAGACGATCATCGCATCGATCCACTCCGGCACGCCGCAGCAGGTGGATCTGTCCGCCTTGCCCGAGCCTCTTACACAATAGAGGAACCGGACGGGACAGATTTCCAACCTCAACTGCCACCGCGAAGTGAGACAACCTGAGATCCGAGTATGAACGGAATCGAAGCCATCGCAACGATTTTGAAGACGGAAGGGGTCGACTGGCTTGCCTGCTATCCGTCTAACCCGCTGATCGAAGCCGCTGCCCGGGTCGGAATCCGCCCGATCAATTTCCGCCACGAACGCGGCGCCGTGATGGCCGCGGACGGTTACAGCCGCACCAGCGGCCGCCAGCGCTTTGGCGTGGTCGCAGTCCAATCGCAGGCTGGCGCCGAAAACGCAATGGGCGGAATCGCCCAGGCCTATGCCGACAATGTCCCGATTCTGGTCCTTCCGGGTGGTGTCAATCTGGACCAGCTGGCTGTGAAACCCAATTTTTCTGCCTCGAGTAACTACCAGGGTGTCGTCAAACGTGTTGAGGCGATATACCGGCCCGATCAGGTTTCGGCGGTGATGAGAAGGGCGTTCCATGCGTTGCGCAATGGACCGCCAGGGCCGGTCGTCGTCGAAATGCTGACGGATGTCTGCGATCAAGAGGTACCGGCCAGCTCGTGCGACTACCGGCCGCCGCAGATGATGAAGCAGGTTCCTGCCGAGGCCGAGATTGACGAAGCGGTAAAGGAGTTGCTGCGAGCTGAGAAACCGGTCATCTGGGCAGGCGGTGGCGTTCTACTCGCCGGCGCCACTGCGGCTCTGCGGGAACTGGCTGAGCTTACAGGTATTCCGGTATTCTGCACAATGCCGGGCAAGTCGGCTCTTGACGAGCGCCATCCTCTCTGCCTTGGCGCGGGCAGCCGCGCCACGACACTGCCTGCCCACCGCTGGTTGCAGGAGTGCGACCTCCTGCTCGCAATCGGCTCCAGCCTCACACGCGGCCCATACTGTCAGATAATCTTGCCCGGCAAGGTGATCATTCACAATACGATTGACGCAGATGACATTAACAAAGATGAGTCGGTCGACATCGGCCTGGTCGGCGACGCCAGGCTGACCTTGGAGGCGATGGTCGATTCAGTAAAGCGCCAGATTGGCGATGGCCGGGGCGAGCGGAGCCGCCAAACCGCAGCCGAGATCGCCGCCTGCAGGAAACCGTGGCTGGACCAATGGATGCCTTTACTGACATCGGACGAAGAGCCTCTCAACACGTACCGTGTGATCCACGATATCGACCGCACCCTCGACTGGGAAAACAGCATCGTCACCCACGACGCCGGCGCACCCCGCGACTCAATCGTTCCCTTCTACACTGCCACCGTACCCAACAGTTACATCGGCTGGGGCAAGACGACGCACCTCGGCTTTGGCCTGCCACTGATGATCGGGGCCAAATTGGCGCATCCCGAAAAGTTCTGCCTTAACCTCATGGGTGACGGAGCCTTCGGCATGTCCGGCCTGGACCTTGAAACGGCGGTGCGGGCTAAGGTGCCGATTACGACAGTACTGCTCAATAACGGCGGCATGGCGACATACCCGCCGGGAAACTTTGCAACCGCGCGCCAGCGATTCGACGTCAGCCATATGGTCGGAGACTACGCCAAGATCGCGGAAGGCCTCGGTGCAGTCGGGATTACCGTGACGAAGACCGCCGAGATGATTCCGGCCTTGCAGAGGGCCCAACGGCTCAATGCCGAAGGGGAGACTGTATTAATCGATGTCCATTCCAATCTTGAGTCCCGCCGCTCGCGCTGGGACCGTTGAAGGTCACAGGTGTATCTGACGGCACAATCCACGTTTGCTTTGCAGATGTAAGGAGAAAAAAGAATGAGTGTCTTAATCCATGTGGGGGTACGAGCGTCCGATCTCTCTGAGTCCATCCGCTTTTGGCGCGATGGCCTGGGGTTGCGTGTCGCAGGCGAAAGGGGAATCCGCTACGACTTGACCGACGGCTACCATAATTTCGCCGTATTTCAGCACCAGGGCGACGACCGGCCAGAACACATAGGCGGCATGCTCGACTACCTGCACATCGGCGTGGGCGTCCCGGACGTTGCGGCCGCGGCCCGCCGCCTGCGCGATATGGGATACACTATCTTCTCCGACGGGCTGGGCGGCAAGACGCCGCTTGACCCCGACAACCTGGAGCAGCCCGCCTTCAAGGTCGAAGATCCGGACGGCATCACCATCGACGTGAGCGAGGTCACCACGATGTGGCCGGGTACCACGATTCACCCGAATCAGACGGCTCAGCCGGAGGGTTAATCCCTTCAACTAGGCAGTTCGACTCTGCTCTGCAAGCCCACTATACCGGGAAACGTCGTGCGGGGACCGCGTTTATTCTCCGCGCTACGGTTCTCTCCTCGTACGATTGATGAAGCAGCCACCGGAGCTTGAACCTGGAAGCCTTTCGCCGGAGCGAAAGGCCCCGAACTGGACTGCGCGCAACCTTCCTCGTCTTTCTTAAGCGACACGATCTACTTCTCTCGCCTTGTCCAGGGTATGAACTTTGCGTTCAACGCTTCTCAACTGGATTCAGCTAGCTGCCGAAGCTCGTAGAGTCGGTTGAGTGCGTCCAGCGGAGAAAGGGCATCCACGTCCAGCGCGCGCAGCGATTCCACCACCGGGTGGTCATCGGCAAAGAGACCTACCTGCATGGCGTCCTTCTGCTTACGTCCGGGCGTCTGATCCAAAAGGGTCGATGGGCCGGCCGCGCCGGAGGCCTCCAAATCGAGCAGAATCTCTCCCGCCCGCCGTACAACCCCTCTCGGCAACCCCGCCATCTGCGCCACGTGCACGCCATAGGACCGGTCGGCCCGGCCGGGCAGGATCCGGCGCAAAAACACAACGTCGTCGCCGCTGTCGTCTACGGCCACATTGTAGTTGACGATCTGGGGCAGCCGTTCAGCCAGGTCGGTCAGCTCATGGTAGTGGGTTGCGAACTGCGTCTTGGCGCGCAGCGATGGGCTATTGTGGATATGCTCCACCACGGCCCAGGCGATGGCCAGTCCGTCGTATGTACTGGTGCCGCGCCCGATCTCGTCCAAAACAAGCAAACTGCGTTCGGTGGCGTGATTGAGGATATTGGCCGTCTCGATCATCTCGACCATGAAGGTGGACTGCCCGCGGTGGAGCTCGTCGCTGGCGCCAATGCGAGTGAATATCCGATCGACAACGCCGATTTGGGCCGCGGTCGCAGGTACAAAGGAGCCAATCTGTGCCAGGAGAGTGATCAGGGCCGTCTGCCGCAGATAAGTGGACTTGCCCGACATGTTCGGACCCGTCAGGATGTGAATGAGTTCGCCGGGAAAGAGATGCACGTCGTTGGGGACAAAGGGCTCGTCGCTCGTCAGTTCCACAACCGGGTGGCGCCCACCCGTGATTGTGATTCCGGTGCCGTCGTCGATCTCAGGGCGGCAGTACCGACGCTTGACCGCGACCTCGGCCATCGACGCATACACGTCCAGCAGGGCCAGCCCCTCGGCCAGGCAGCGAATCTCGTCGGCATGCGCGCTCAGGTCAGCGCAAACGCAGCCGAAAAGCTCTTGCTCCAGCGCCAGGCGGCGCTCGTCGGCGTTGAGGATTTGCGACTCATATTCCTTAAGCTCTGGCGTTATGTAGCGTTCCGCATTCGTGAGCGTCTGTTTGCGGATATATTCCTGCGGCACCTTGCCCGCATGTGTGTTTCTCACTTCAATATAGTAGCCGAAGACCTTGTTGTAGCTTACTTTCAGACTTGGAATGTTGAGGCGCGTCCGTTCCACATTCTCAAGCGCGGCAACCCACTCCTTGGCATGGCGGCTGTTTTCTACGATTGCATCCAGCTCATCACTGTATCCGGGCCGGATGATGCCCGGATTCGCCAGCGTAGCTGAAGGTTCATCGTCGATCGCTCTCTGCAGAAGCTCGATCGAGTGCTTACAGTCCGGCAGTTTGCCCGTCATCTGTTCGAAAAAGGCGTCTGATGGGGCCAAGGGTGCAGTCCAATTCCCCGGCCCCCTTTCGGAGTCCGGCCTGGAGCAAGTGATCAACTGGCGAAGGGTAGGCGCACTGCCGAGGATCTCCCGGACACCAAGTAGATCGCGTGGCAGCGCCTTGGCCTGGGTTATGCGGTTGATCCAGCGCTCCAGGTCTCCCATGCCTCGCAGCACGTCGCGTACCTGAACCCGCAATTCGGTCTCGCTCACCATTGCCTTGACTGACTCCAGCCTTGCGTTGATGAGAGCGACATCGAGCAGTGGGCGTCCCAGCCAGCTCCGAAGCAGCCGCCCTCCCATCGGTGTCAGGGTTTCGTCCAACACGCCAAGAAGGCTGCCCCGCACGTCGGCGCCGCGTATCGTTTCCGTCAACTCAAGATTGCGCCGCGTGGAGTCGTCCAACACCATGAACTCGCTCACAGCGTAGCTGTGCAGTCTGACCAATTGGGAGAGGGCGCTGGGCTGCATCTCCTGCAAGTAGGCAAGGATGGCGGCCGCCGCGCGCACGGCCTGCGGCCTTTCCTGCAGGCCGAATCCGTCCAGGCTGCGGACTCCGAGATGCCGTTGCAGCGCATCGCGGGCCGTGTCAATCTCCACCTGCCAGGCTTCAACTGGCGAAACAAGCGCCTGCAAACTGGCGATCAAAGGTGCGAGCCTGCTCTCTTCGGCATTCCAATCGGACGTAACCAGCTCGCTTGGCCGCAGGCGGGCCAACTCCTCTTCCAGTCGTTGCTCGGTCTCAGCCAAGCCGCCGCTGTCGATCTGTGTCGCCGCAAACTCGCCAGTGGTAATGTCACAATAAGCAATGCCTGCCTCATCGCCGCGGGCGCTAAACAGAACGGCGACAAGATAGTTGTTGCGGTCGTCGTCCAGCATCGAAGGTTCCGCGATGGTACCCTTGGTGATTACCTGCTGGATCTCCCGGTCCACCAGGCCTGACCCCGGTTCGCTGACCTGTTCTGCAATAGCTACTTTGTGACCGGCCTCAACCAGTTTCGCCAAGTAGCCTTCGACGCTGTGATAGGGAACGCCAGCCAGCGGCACGCGCTGATTGTTGCCGACCGGCCGGCTGGTGAGCACGACATCGCAGACCTCAGCCACGATCTCGGCGTCGTGATCAAAGGCTTCGTAAAAGTCCCCCAGGCGGAACAGCAGAATGCAGTCCGGATGCTGGCTCTTCAATTGCAGGTACTGACGGCGCATCGGGGTTGTCATGGCTGTGTTAAGTCCGGCTGGGTTCAGTGCCTAGGATTGGCTTAGGTGCTTTGTGATCGCCAAAAGACACGGCTATTGGGATCGCCGTAAAGAGTATAGGCGAGCCAGGTGGGGTTGGCACCTTGCATAGCTCGGATATGCTGCCGAGCCGAATAGAAGGCTTCGCCCATCGTCTTTCCCGCCCAGAGCTCCTCATAGAAGATCTGGGCGAACTTCGAGGCCAGCTCATCGTGCACTTCCCACAGCGCGCCCACGAACGCCGTGACGCCCAAATGGTCCACCAGGCGCTGTGCCCAGCCTCCCAGGCCGGTCAGGTTGTAGCCGACGCGGGCGCCGTGACATGTATTGAGAAAAATGAGCGGCTTTTCGCGGCGCAGCCCCCTTGCTCTGCGTCTTGTCAAGTCACTGGGAAAGAGGGGATCGCCTTCCAATACGATCGGCGATTCGTCCACGAACTCCTGGTTGTAGTTGCCGTGGGTCGCAAAGTGAAACAGTTGGGCGCCGCCTTGTTCTGCAAGCTCAAGGAACTGGGCGCGGGTAGTGATCGGCGGCGCGATTTCGATCTGACGTGCTGCAAGGCTGTCGAAATACTGAATCTCCTGGGTCACAAAATCCAGCGAAATCATCGGCGCGACGAGGCGGGCGGACTGGATGTTCAGGTCCGATGGCACGGCTGCTCCCGCCAGCCAGCGGCTCATGCGCCAAGCCCCCGCCAGATGGTCGTCTTCGACATCCTCGCCATCCACCACGTCGTAGGGCTTAACCAGCTCCCAGGGAATCCACGGCTCGTCACTGACTACGAGCAGATTATCTAGTTCTCCGGCCTCCCGCCGCGCCTTAATTTCCCAGTAGAGCTGTCGCAGGGGAGCAGGGAAGAGTTGCTCATAAAGCTCGATGCCGAGATCGGCAACTTCGTCTTCCATGCGAACGGCCTCGTCTCCGGGCAGATCGGTGCCCGCCCGGGCC
>JAPPKT010000316.1 GCA_028819675.1 Caldilineaceae bacterium
CGGTGGACGCTTCGCTGCGGGCGATGATCCTGGACATCATGCTGCGGCTGCGCGACGAGCACGGAATCTCCTTTCTGTACATCACGCACGACCTGTCGACCGCGTACCAAATCGGCGACAACATGATCGTTCTGTTCCAGGGGATCACGGCAGAGACGGGGGATACCGGCCGGATCATTGAGAACCCGCAGCACCCGTACGTGCAGGAGTTGATCAATTCGATCCCGGTGCCTGACCCGAAGGTCAAGTGGGACACGGATATCAGATTGCCGGCCGAGGAGACGATGCGCATGCAGGGCGTGGAGGGGACAGCTGACGGCTGCCGGTTCTACCCACGCTGCCCGCACGGGATGGACGTCTGCCTTGAAAAGCAGCCGCCGCTCATCCAGGTCGAAGGCGATCATACTGTGGCCTGTTATCTGTATGAGGACGGTGTGGAGGAGCGAGTGAAAAGAAGTGAGAAGTGAGAGATATACCGCCACCTCCGCAGCGCTTCCTCTGGATCCTCCCACCTAAGTTTTCTCCTTGAAGAACCCTCCACATAGAGAAGGAGTCAGACGATGACGTCTCCATTCACCGACTTTGATCTGATGCGTGACCTGAGACAGGACGGCGGCAAGATCGTCTTGCTGGTGATGGACGGGCTGGGCGGGCTACCGGCTGCGCTCGGTGGAAAGACGGAATTGGAGTCGGCACATACCCCCAATTTGGACGCGCTGGCCGTTTCCGGGTCGCTGGGACTGAGCGTTCCGATCCGGCCCGGCATCGAGCCGGGGAGCGGGCCGGCGCACCTGAGCCTGTTTGGCTACGATCCGGTGCGTTACATGATTGGACGGGGGGTGCTGGAAGCGCTGGGGATCGGCTTTCCATTGCAGGCCAGCGACGTGGCGGCGCGGGGCAACTTTGCTTCGGTCGACGGGGAAGGGTTGATCACGGACCGACGGGCTGGGCGGATCGCGACGGAGGAGTGCGTGCGGCTGACGGCGAAGCTGCGTGAGGCGAGCGCCGGGTTGTTCGAAGACTGTGAGGTGTTCGTCGAGCCGGTGCAGGAGCACCGTTTCGTCTTCGTGTTGCGGGGCGAGGGGCTGGGAGGCAGTCTGACGGACACGGACCCGCTGGCGGTGGGGCGGAGGCCTATGCCGGTGCGGGACGAGAGCGGGAGCAGCGAGGGCGTGCGCACGGCTGAGCTGGTGAACCTGTGGGCGGCGCATGCGCGTGAAGTGCTGGCGGACGAGGCGCGGGCGAACAGCCTGAATCTGCGGGGCTTGGCGCAGGACCCGGGGCTGCCGCTGTTCCCTGATATATTCGGGATGCGGGCGGGCGCGATCGCGGTCTATCCTATGTACCGGGGGGTGGCCAGTTTGGTGGGGATGGAAGCGATCCGGTTTGAGGGGGATCGTCCGCGGCATGAGGTGGACGCGCTGGTCGAGGCGTGGGATAGATTCGACTTTTTCTTTGTTCACGTCAAGAAGACGGACAGTTACGGAGAGGACGGAGATTTCGGGGCGAAGGTGCGCGAGATCGAGGCGGTGGACGCGGAGATTCCCCGTATACAGGATCTGGGGCCGGGGGCGCTGATCGTGACGGGGGACCACAGTACGCCGGCGGTGCTGCGCAGCCATAGCTGGCATCCGGTGCCGACGCTGCTGTGGAGCCCGAATGCGATGCCGGATGCGACGCGGCGGTTTGGCGAGCGGGACTGCGCGGGCGGTCAGATGGGTCTGTGCCATGCGACGACGCTGGTCCCGCAGGCGATGGCTCATGCGGGGCGGTTGAAGCGATTTGGGGCGTGAAAAGGGCGGTAGTCAGTATTCAGTAGTCAGTGGTCAGTTAGAAGGATTGGGATGGGGGAATATGGGTGGTGTTGGAGAGGCTATCGTTAGGGCCGCGCAGTTTTTTTCGGCCGATGCTGCGGTCGTGTGTTTGACGGGGGCCGGGGTGAGTGCGGAGTCGGGTGTGCCGACTTTTCGGGACGCGCAGACTGGTTTGTGGAGCCGTTTTGATGCGGAGGAGCTTGCCACACCGCAGGGGTTTGCACGGGATCCGGGTCTGGTGTGGCGCTGGTATATGTGGCGGTTGGAGCAGTTGGAAGCGGCCGTGCCCAACACTGGGCATGCTGCGCTGGCCCGGCTTGCTGGACTATGCGAAAGCTTCTTGCTGGTGACGCAGAATGTGGATGATCTGCACGAGCAGGCCGGAAGCGTGGACGTGCTTCACCTGCATGGCAGTTTGTTCAGTTTCCGGTGCGCGTCTTGTTCGGCGCCGCACCATCTGACGGAGGAGGCGCGCGGAGAGGATTCGCCGCCGGCGTGCGGCATGTGCGGCGATCTGGTGCGGCCGGACGTGGTGTGGTTCGGGGAGAGTCTGCCCTGGGATGCGGTGGAGGCGGCCGCGGAGGCCTCTCACAGTTGTGATGTGATGCTGGTGGTGGGGACGAGCGGGTTGGTGCATCCGGCGTCGCAGTTGCCGCTTATTGCCAGGCAGGCTGGGGCAACGGTCATTGACGTAAACCCGGAGCCGGGTCCTATTACGTCGATTGCCGACGTCTTTCTGCGGGGAAAGAGCGGGGAGGTATTGCCGGCGCTGGTGCGGGCTGTGGCTGACCGGAGGGCGAGTGCGTGAGTGCGTCGCTCGGAATTAGGGAAGTAGGCGTGTCCAAACTTTGACCTGAAGGGATTCGTGATTGAGCACGGTTTAAGCGTGTCCCAGAGGCTGAATAGCGCACAAGTGGGGAGTGACAGATGGAAAGCATGATTGAAATCATTGTTGGCATTCTGGCAGGGTGCCTTTTGGGGGGCGTAACGATTTGGCTCGTGCAGGGGTCGCGCGCCAAGAGCAGGTTGGCGAGGATGGAGGCGGACTGGGTGAAGGAAAAGGCCGCGCTGCGGGAAGAGAACGCTGGATTGAAAGGTCAATTGGAGCAAAGCAATAGTGCCGAGAAAATCGTGGAGATGGCCAAGGAACAGTTGAATGAGAGATTCCAGGCGACTGCCAGCCAGGCTTTGCAGGCGAACAATTCCCAGTTTATGGATTTGGCGCAGGAGAATCTGGGCAAGACGCTGGAGGCCGCCAAGGGGGACTTCAAGCAGCGCCATGAGCAGTTTGAAGCGCTGGTCAAGCCTCTTACTCAGAACTATGAGAAGCTGAACCCACAGATTGACTTGCTGGCGCAGCGGAGCGAGAATCTTGCGGCCGAGACGGGCAAGCTGTCCAGCGCGCTGACCGACAACAGGCAGATTGGCAACTGGGGCGAGGTGCAACTGCGGCGAGTGGTCGAACTGGCGGGAATGGAGGAATACTGCGACTTTATTGAACAGGCCGCGGTTGGGGATTCACAGAGCAGACCCGATTTGACGGTGCGATTGCCGGAGCAGCGGACAGTGGTCATCGATGCAAAGACATCTACGGCTGCATACATGGATGCGCAAGAGGCGGATGACAGGGCGACTAGGGACAGTTCACTGAAACGACACGCCAGCGCTCTGAAGGCTCAGGTAGACGACCTGGCAAAGAAGGACTATGGCACGAAGGTGGAAGGCTCGTTGGGTTTTGTCGTGATGTTCGTCCCAGGAGATCAGTTCCTTGCGGCGGCCTTGAATGCCAACCCGATGCTGGTCGAGTACGCCATGAGCAAGAGGGTCGCAATCGCCACGCCGGCATCGTTGATTTCGCTGTTGTGGTCCGTTGCCAACGGATGGCAGCGCCACCGCATTGCTGAGAGTGCCGAAGTGATACTGAAGGAAGGCGTAGAGCTGCACGACCGAATGTTGAAATTCATCAGCCACTATCAGGAAGTTGGCAACCGGTTGAAGAGGGCGGTTGACGCTTTCAATGACTCTGTAGGCTCATTCGATATCCGTGTTGTGCCTCAGGCCAGAAAGTTCGCCCAGTTGACGTCCAGTAGAGAGGACAGGTACCCGGAACCTCAGCAAATTGAGAAAAAGGCCCGAATATCCAGATACGCTGGGGAGCAGGGAGGGCGTCAGCAGGAATTGCTAGAGTAGGGAGGAAGAGGTGTCTGAGAACAGGTCGGAACTGGAGATGGAGATCGCCAGTGTGCAGAAGGAACTCGACGAGGCTCGACGGAGGCTAGTGAAGCTGCGGCGTAGGTTGCCGCCCGAGCCTGTGGGTGACTATGAACTGAAAAGCACGGACGGACCTGTGAGACTCTCGGCGTTGTTCGGTGACGGGGAAGACCTCATTCTGGTTCACAACATGGGGACTGGATGCTCGAACTGCACGATGTGGGCTGACGGGTTCAACGGCGAGTGGGAGCATTTGCAGAGCCGGGCGGCGTTTGTGGTGGTCTCGCCTGACAGTCCGGAGGTGCAGCAGGCATTTGCGAGGGGGCGGGGCTGGGGGTTCCCGATGTACTCTGCGGAGGGGACGACGTTTATTGAGGATATGGGCTTCCGGTGGGAGGAAGAGGAGTTCCTGTCGGGATACCAGCCGGGGGTCTCGGTTTTTCGGAAGAACGCAGACGGGAGGATCGTGCGGGTAGCGAAGGACTCGTTCGGGCCGGGTGATCTGTACTGCGGCGTGTGGCATCTGTTCGATCTGCTGCCGGATGGGCCGGCAGGTTGGGACCCGTTGTTTGAGTACTCTACGGACAGCCGTTGAGGAGGGACCAGACTGCAGCGAATAGTGGAGAAATGTTCTCCTCCGAGACAAGACTGTGTAGCATGAAGTAGCTTCCTCTCCGGGCGCTTCGATAGCACTGCAGCGAAACCCTTTGCACGGGCCGGCGCAGGCGAGCCAGAAGTACCTCCACGGAACCCAAATTCAGGCATAATTTCCAGGATCGGGAAACCTATTGTTGCCCTGGGCCGTACAGTTGTCAGGCGGGCCACATTGGATGCAGTTATCAGGCCGCCGGAGAACCCCTTAGACAACTGCATAGGATCAGGTGCGCGTCTCCTCCGACTTGACGTATCCGGTCGAAAGACAGGGAGGGGCGATAGCGACAAGGAGGGCAATTATGGTACATGGAGTCGACCGTGCGTCCAAAATCAGACCAATGAACCGCGAGTGCGGTTGGAGAAATCCTAAACGCAACTGGCATGTAATGCTACTGGGGCTGCTGGTGCTTCTTATAGCCGGCTGCGCGGCGGCGATGGCGCCGGCGGAGAGCGCGGAGCAGGCCGCGGTTCCGAGTTCGAACAGGCGGGCGTCGGGCGGGCAGGTGGCGATGCAGTCTGCCTCTTCGGCTTCCAGCCCGGGGCGCCCGTCTCCCCATTCGGGACGCGGTGACCGGCGAGGTCGCCAACCGGAGGCGCAGCTGCCGCCTGTGGTTCCCACAAGCCTGGAAACGACTTCAACTTTCGGGCTCGATGCTGACGATGCTTCCTGGCGGCGTTCGCTTGCGCTGGCGCGGCAGGGCTACATTCTGGAACCGGATGACGTACGGGTTGAGGAGTGGCTGAACGCGCTGCGGTGGGACTACGAGCGGCCTGAAGGAGAGGAGACATTCCAACTCGATTTGACCGTGACGAGGGATCCCCTGGACCCGGATTCCTGGCTGGCGCTGATGGGGCTCAGCGCGGCTGCGCCGGCGGAGATGCCAACCCGACGTTTTGTCTCGGTGGTCCTGGATGCTTCCGGTTCGATGGAAGAGGACAACAAGCTGGAAACGGCGCGTACGCTCGTCGAAGCGCTGATCAGGCGTCTGTCGGCAGAGGACCGCATTTCGCTCGTGCAGTTTTCCAGTGTCGTTCTTGGCGAGTACACGGTGCGGCACGCGGCCCCCGACGACCCGGCGCTGGCCGGATCGCTGCGCGAATTCCGCCCCAACGGGAGCACGAACGCGGAGGCCGGCCTGAGGAAGGGGTACGAGCTGGCTCTGGAGGGGCGGCGACGGGACCCTGAAGCGCTGCATTACGTCTTTTTCGTCAGCGACGGTGTTGCCAACGTGGGGGACACGCGGGCGGAGGCGATCATCGCGTCTCTGGGCGGGCAGCGGGCGGAGGCCAACCCGATCCGGCTGGTCGCGGTGGGCGTGGGCATTGCGAATTACAATGACGATCTGCTGGAGCAGGTGAGCAACGACGGCGACGGCTGGTACCGGTATGTTTACTCGCCGGAGGAGGCGCAGGGGCTGCTGGCGGCTGAATCTTTTGCCCAGCTGTTCAGCCCGGCGGCGGACGAAGCGCGTGCGCAGGTCTCCTGGGATGCAGAGACGGTCGAGACGTGGCGTCTGGTCGGTTATCTCAACCGTGCGGCCGCGAACGAGTCATTTGAGGATGATGAAGAGGATTTCGCGGAGTTGCACGTGGGCCAGGAGAACACGGTCGTCTACCGGCTGAAGGCGCGGCCGGGGGCGGCGGGGCCGCTGGGAACGCTGGCTTTGCGGTGGCACCATCCGGGCAGCGGCGAGCCGCAGACGCAGATGTGGACGCTGGATTCGGAGAGTCCGGTGGCCTGGGAGGATGTTGCGCCGATCCGTCGCCTGGCGCTGCTGGTGGCGCTGGCGGGCGAGAACTCGGCGGAGCGTCTGGATGACGCGCAGGGGCGGCGCAGGGCGATTGAAGCGGAGTTTGCGCTGCTGGGTGGCCTGACAGAGACGCGGCAGGGGCAGGAGTTCGGTGAGATTCTGGCGGCGTCGTTGCCTGAGCCGCCGGCGTGGTTTGAGCAGGGGAGGTCGACGCGGGGCGAGTGAGGGTTGGTGTGACCACGACTGGGTGGTAAGCTCAGGGTAGGGTGTTGGAGCAACGAGACAGATAGCGTTTCGGTGGATCGTCCGATTTCAAGATCAGGTCTTGATCGTCCTTGTTTCGGCACCTGCCCTGATCACACTTTCCTTGGCTACGGATGTTTGACTTGGGCGCCCGTTAATGGACGGCCTAACTTGGCAGGAGTGAGCCAAAATGAGCATTCAGGTTGTACTGGACGTTCCGGATGAGATTTATGAGCAGGTCGAAAAGCTAGCTGTGACCACAGAGCGCGACATCGCAGACGTACTCCTGGAAACAATAGCTCGCACATTTTCGCCATTTCCGGTTAATCCGAACCGATCTGTCATGAATCAAAATGTAGAGACATACAGAGAGCTTCACGCAGAATTGGTAATGACCCACTTAGGACAATTTGTGGCGATCTGTGATGGCAGGCTTATCGATCACGACCCTGACCCGGTTTCGCTCTTGCAACGAGTACGTACAAAGTATCCTGAGAAAGTGGTACTACGCAGAAAGGTCGAATCAGTTCCTGAACATCAGCTTCAGATTCGATATTAGCGAAGTAAGACTCATGCAGTCATCGCGTCCTTTCCTCAGGAAACTTCCTCGCTTGGAAATTCGGACAATCTTCCCCACTGACTGAATGTATCCTCTGAAACACAAGTAAGCGCGGCAGAAACAGTAAAGCCCTGCGCTGTCCGCCCAGTCCACTTGAATCCGAGTCGAGATTTCGATACGACTGAAGTACCCGATCTGTCGACAAATGGAATGAGTATTTCCTGCAGAATCCGGTTATTCATTGCGCCGTCAGTGTGCTAAGATCGTACTATTTCCCATCAACTGTCCGCTCGCTTTTGGCAGAGTTGTAGCGTGTGTCACTTGTCTATAAGGATTGCGAATGTTGTCTCCGCGATTGTTTGCTGTGGTTGTTGGAATCAATCATTACCGAAGCAGTGTGATCTCCGATTTGGGCGGTTGCGCCAACGATGCCAGGGCGATTTACGGGTTTCTGACGCAGCGGCTGGGCGTGCCGACTGAGAATATACGGCTGCTGACATCTACGGGGGCGGAACCGGATGAGAAGCTTCCCTCCAGGCAGAACATCATCGACGGCTGGCGGTGGCTGATCGAGCAGGCCAGAACCGGCGACCAGCTGTTTTTCCATTACAGCGGGCACGGCTCCCAAGCCATCTCTGCCGACCCGAATGAGCCGGACGGCTACGACGAGACGCTGGTTCCCAGCGACAGCCGTACGACGGATGACAGGGGCAGGCCGGTCTACGATATTTTGGACAAGGAGCTGGCGGCGCTGATCGCGGCGGCTGAGGAGAGAGGGGCGCTGGTGACAGTGGTGCTGGACTGCTGCCACGCGGGTTCGGGCACGCGGGCGTTTGTGCCGGTGCGGCGGACCGCGGCCGACCGGCGAGTGCGGACTGTGGGCACGGTTCTGCCGGAGGCATCTGGAGCGAGAACGGTTGCCAGCCGCCACTGGTCCGGGAAGCTGGGCAGCAATCACGTGCTGCTGGCCGGTTGCCGGGATGAGGAGATGAGCCACGAGTACCGTTCGCCGACCAACGGCGCGTGGTACGGGGCGATGACCTATTTTCTGCTGCAGAAGCTGCAGGAGCTGCATCCGCAGATGAACTGGCGGGAGGTGCACGACGCGGTGCAGGCCCAGGTCCACAGCGTCTATGCGAGGCAGATCCCGCAGTTGGAGGGGCCGGGCAACCGGGCGGTGTTCGGCGAGCTGACGCCGCACGCCGGCTCCTATCTGAACGTCATCAGTGCCAAGGAGGCGGGTCATACGGGAAACGACGTGATCATTCGCATTGGCGGCGGCGCTGCGGTTGGTCTCACCCCGGGCAGCCACGTGGAGCTGTATCCGGCGGGCAGCGAGGCACTGGATGGCCGAGGGCTTGGCCGCGGCGAGGTGATCGAATCCAGAGTCGATTCGTCATACGCGCTGATCAAGGGCGTGCGTCACACGGAGTTCAGTCTGCCTGCGAGGGCGAAGGTGACAGCGTACGGATACCAGAGGTTGATGTACGAGGTGACCTGCGCCGATCCTTTTGTGCTGGCGGAGTTGACGACTGCGCCCTCTTCTCCGTTCCTGCACGCGGTGGGAAGAAGCACGCAAGATGGATTTACGCGATTCCATGTGGCTGTCGAAAACGACGCCTACGTCATCCAGGACGGCAGCGGCGTCCAGATCGTGAAGGACACGCCGCCGCGAACGCAGGCGGGGGCGGCCAAGACGGCTGGGTATCTGCACCATCTGGCGACCTTTCATAATGTACGCACGCTGTTGAATCCGTCGCCGATGGCGCTGATGGAAGAGGCGCTGAGCATTGACGTACAGACTTACACGCGGGCCAGCTTCACGTCTCCCAAGGACGGGGAGCCACTGGGGCAGGACGGCATGCTACCGCCGGGGCGCAAGCTGTGGATCACGGTTCGGAACAACAGCTCTGAGAATCTCTATGTGACGGCCTTCTCCTTGTCGGCACAATTCGGCATCCGACGCATCTACCCTGAGCGGGCGCCCTACCAACTGGTGGCGCCGGGCAAGGCGTTTTTCATCCACAACATCGAGCCGACCGTGAAGGAGCCGGGCGCGGAATCTGAGACGGCGGTTTTCAAGGTCTTCGCCACGCGCGTTCCCACGTCGTTTGACGTGCTGGAGATGCCGGAACTGAACGAACCGCCCGAGTCGGAACAGACACGGGCCTTCGGGCCGCTGGCCGAACTGATGAATGGCATCCGGTACGACGGTCCGCGTGTGCGCAATCTGATGGTGCAGCGGGACGATACGCATGATCGCTGGATTACGAAGCAGGTTACGGTAACGGCCTTACGGAGGCAGGAGGAGTGTGCCCTGCCGGAGGGGCAGAACAGGATCAATGTAGGGACGGACCTGGACATAACGGTGGAGAAACCGGCGGGACTGGGGGGTCTGCTGATTGTGAGCAGCCTGAAGCAGTTCGCCTGGGATGCGGAAGATCCGATTTCGTTGCCGCCGGGGTTGAACAGCCCGGAAGCGGCGCCGTTCTTCCAGCCGCTCTCATTCTCGCACGGTGTGGGAGGCGGTTCGCCCGGTGTGCTGGTCCTGGACACATCGGCGAAACAGCTGTCGACGATCAGTGCGGAGTCGCCGCTGCGGATTGCGCTGAGCGTGGAGAATGATCCTGATATCGCGGGCATCGCTGCGGTCGCGTTCGACGGTGAGTATTACTACATGGTCGGCCACCCAACCGACGCCCAGAACCTGTCCGAGGACGGTGACAGAAGACGCATGGCGGTGGAGATCACGCATTTGCCGGTCCCGGATGCGGCAGCGGCGAAGCGCGGTTCTGCGGGCAACCGGTGGTGGTCAAGGATGAACGCCAAAGACGCGAGCAGGGCTGAAGGCAGGGATGGCAAGAGCGGGAGAGGCGTATTTGGGCGGCTATTCGGCTATTTGCAGGAGGAGTGGCGGATGGCGGCGGAGGCGGCGACGGGCAAAGAGCCGGCGCCGGCCGAGGAGGCGGCGGAGCCACCGGTCCGCGATACGAAACATGCCGTGCGCGTTCTTTTTTACAAACTGTTTTATCAAAAGCTGCCGCCGGACCTGGGTGTGCGCCAAGTCCGCATGGAGTCAGGCGGCGCACCGGTCTATTCGAAGGTTACGTCGCAGGACGTGTCCAAGGCGCGGCGAGCGCTGCTGATCACCCACGGATTCGGCAGCAGCACTGAGAAGCTGGTCCAGAGGGCGTTGCCACATCTGAAGGAGCTGGATGAATACGACCTGGCGTTGACGTTCGACTATGAGACGATCA
>JAPPKT010000534.1 GCA_028819675.1 Caldilineaceae bacterium
AACGCCCCCTCTCCTACAACATGCCTCATCGACCGGGTGTCGATATTGGTGACAGGTGCCTTATCGAAGGTGTCCAGCCAGACCACGTCCCGCCAGTCCCATCAGATTCCCGTAGGTGCCGGCCTTGTGCCTGTCCTCGCACCCTCCCCAACTGACGGATTCCACCGTACGGCCCGGCTTGGCGCCTGCACTGCGTCTCGCCCAAGGACGGTAAACAACGCCAGCCACTGTTGGCACTGATTCCCCGCCAAACTGTTCCTACCCCAAATCTGGGATGCACCCGATCTGCGGCAGGCCTGGTTGTCAAACCAATGCTATAAGTCGTTCTCGGTGATTTCGGGCAGGTCGACCCAGGCGGGATGGAGATGAAACTCCTCGCGGGCGGGGAAATCGAGTTTGTTTTCATATTGTGCCCGAAACTCGTCAAGGCGATCGATGAGCGTCACAGGCAGGCCGTGGACGATCCAGACGGCGTCCATACGTCCTGTGTCGCCGGTGGGTATCCACTTCATGTCCTCCTGTCCGACCATCGCCATCGCCAACTGGGCATCATCTTCGCGCGTTGACGGTGTGGCCGCCAGGCGGATGTGCTCCAGATTGCCGTCGTGGAAGCTGAAGCGGTCCGAATCCCAGCGGATGTAGGGGTTCAGACGGTCCAGCCACTGCTGGACGCGGTTGTTGGGCAGAGGCCGGGCGTGCTGGGTCTCTTCGCCATGTTGCACGCCGATAATGTGGCGGATGTCGACGCACTGCAGCACCCTGCCCAACAAGCCCCTTTCGGTGGCGATCGCATTGGTGAGGTTTGCGAAGAGCTCCTCACCGCTGACTGCCTGTCCGAAGTTCAAGGTGCGGTCGATAACCGGCCCGAGCAGGACCTCCCAGTCACTGGAGTAGACGACCTGGGCTGCGTTGCGATAGAAGTGCTGCAGATAGTCGCGCCCGACTGCGCCGGTCTCCAGTTCATAGTAGGTGTTGGTGCTGGCGGTGCCGTCGGGGATGCGGGGGTCGATCCGTTCCGCGGCCCGCCTGGCAGCATGATTGGCCCGGCCGAGTGCGCTGCCGGCATAGTCGATCTGTGAGCGGAACAGTTCCCGCAGCTGTGTGCCGTAGGCGAAGAGGCGCTCGACGAGGATTCGCTCCAGGATGTCGCGGCGCTGATTAAGACGGGCGCGGGCCTTGCGCTGGCGCATGTCACGGGCGCGGTCGCGGGCCTGGCGGGGGTTGAAGGCGGCCAGCATGAGGTCGCCGAGGCCGCCGGCGATCTGGCCGATCTGTTCGGCGGCGCCGCCCTGCTGGGCGAGGAGGGAGCGCCAGCGGACGCGGTCCTCTTCCATGACCGGATGATTGTTCAACAGAAAGAGTCTCTGTTTGATCAGAGATTCGTTGGGCGCGGTGGAGGGGTTCAGAGGCGCGAGCAGGTCGGCCAGCGTCAGCGCGCCGCGCAGTCCTGTATCGAGGATTACCTGGCGGAATGTTTCGTCGACCGCGGACTTGAAGCCGAGCCATGCGCCGCGTTGTTCCTCAATCTCCTCGGCCATCTCTTCCAGCCGGTCGTTGTCCAGCGAGAGATAGCGGGACCGCATCCTGGCCAGGAGCCCCTGCCAGGCGGTAACAACCTTTTGGCGTGTCTGTGGGGAGATCGGTTGGCGGGGGTCGTTGAGCTCCGGTCCTGCGGCCAGGCGCCGCAAGCAGTCGGCCAGGAATGCCTGCTGCCAGAAGTTGACCAGTGATTCGTCGGGCGCGACGATGGCGGAGGCGGCAAAGCTGCTGTAGACCAGGTAGTTTCCCTTCGCCGGAGGCCGCCCAGTGCGGCGGTCGTTCACCACCTCGGCGGCGGCGACGCTGCCGGACATACGCTCGCGTACGACGTTCACTTCCAGGCCGAGAATCTCGCTGCTCAGATGGCTGATGGCAGTGAGCTGGATCAGATGTGCGGCCAGGTTTTCGGCATCGGCCTTGCGTGCCAGGCTGCGGCCGTCGCGATTGGTACGCCCGACCAGAAAAATAAAGTCGAAGGGTGCGTAGGGGGTATCGGGCAGCGCCCTCTGTTCGCTGGGGTATAGCTCCTGGAACTGCTGCGTTTCCTGGAAGTAGTTCAACTCTTTGAGCGCGGCGTAGGCGTTGGCTTTTATGCGCCGGCGCTGCAGGTCGCTGTTGATCTCCTCTTCGAGTACGTCGGGCAGGAAGAAGATGCCAACGACGCGGGCGTTGCTGCGCACGAGGGCGCGCACGCGGTGCGCCACGTCCATAAACATGCCGGCGCCGGTGCCGCCGCAAAGGCTGCTGACGATATAGACGAGCTGGTAGTTGCTCATCACGGGGAAGCGGCGGTTCTGCGCCATCTCCAGATCGCGGATCTTGTCCAGGGCTGCGTATTTAGTCTCGAGCAGTCTTTTGAAGGTGACGTAGTTGCGGAAGAAGGAGAGCCGCCCGATGGGCCGCAGTTGTTTGGCGCCGTTGTGGATATAGCCGAGCGGGATCGAGGGGTAGTCCCACCAGCGGGCGATTTCGGGATGGTTTTCGAGGTTGTCGACGAGGCGTGTTGCGTCGAATTTGCCCATGTAGGCCGATTCATCGGCGTAGAGAGGCTCCTGATCGAGCCTGTTGATCAGCGGTTCGGTATCCAGCGCCAGAAGCTGGATCATTGCCGGCAGTGTTTCGCCGCCCCATGCTTTGCGCAGGCGCCGTTTGACGGCCCGCACAGCATTGGTGCCCATACCGCCTACGCCGACGACGAGAGTCGGATAAATTGTCGGCTTTTCACTGATAAACGGCGCCCCGTTTTGCTCCATAAGTGGCTTCCTTCTAAAGAATCTTATCGTCCGTACTCAGTCTCGCGTCCTCGTTCTCATTCATACAGGTTGCCTCCAACAGTCTTAATCTCCGGCGCCAGCGGCATGCTGCAGCAGCAGCGCATTGAAAACCGGGGGTTAGAAACTGTCGCGCGGGCTGCTCCAAGGATCGGCCGCACCGGCGCGGGCGGATGAACCGTTCTGCTCATCGCCGAACGCCCCATCGCCCGGAGTCGGAGAGGACCAGCCCATGTTGTCGCCCGCTGGCTCCGTCGGGCCGAAATCGCCGGACCCTGCGGCCGAGTAAGGGTCGCCTCCCCAGCCATTCTGGTCCCAGGCTGAGTCCCATGCGGACTCCTGTCCACCCGCGCCGGCGTCTTGCCAGCTGTCCGAACTGCCGGAACCGGCAGGACGCGCAGCCGCGGTGTCAGCGATATTCTCAAAGGCAGGGGAATAGCTTGGAGAACCTGCCGCCGGTCCTGGGACGGGCGGCGGGTAGGACGCGTGCGCTGGCCCCCCGGCCGCACTCGGCGTGACGGGGACGGCAGCGTATCCAGGCGTAAGCGGCGAATCCTGCCCAGGCAGGGTCAATCCCGGATCTTCGTCGTCATCCATATTGTACCCGCGAGTGCGGGCTCGCGCCACCACAATGAGGAGCGCCAGGAGCGCCATCGGTCCGGTGCAGAAGACAAGCGGGAAGGTGTAGAACGGGCGCAGCCACCACTCCACATAGCGCTGATAGAGGGTCGGGCTGCGGAAGCTGATATCGACCGACCTCATCTCGCCAACCAGGCCGACAATGCTCAACAGCAGCTCTCCGCTGTAGAAGGAGCCGCGCAGAGCATCTTTGGGCAGGGCTTTGCGGGCGATGAGGGTGACGGGGACTTCGAAAAAGCCTTCGTCATCGGGGAAACCGTTGACTTCCACCGGCGGGGCTTCAAGGAAGAGTTCATCCAGTTTCATCACGCCGCTGCCGGTCTCTCCCGACGCGGTAATCCCAACGATTTCAAGTACAAAAGGCGTCTTGCCGTTGAAACGCAGGTAGAGCGTCTCCGTCGCCTTTTCGCCGGGCCGCCCCAGATCACCAAAATCGAGCGCGCCGGCGACACCCCACTCCACATCACGAATCTGGATACGGAAAGGCACAGTCGCCGCCGAGGAGGGATCGGCGGCGGAGGGGGAGTGAGCGGAAAGGACATCGAAATCCTGGCTGGGACCGGCCAGAGTAAGGAGGCCGTGACAGCTGCCGGCGGACATGGGCCCTTCGCTTTGCAGACGCAAGGGCAGCGCCCAGTTCGCCGGTTGCGTACCATCCGAGCCCGCGGTATCAGTCGAGCCGTCGCCCGCGGCCTCGATGGGTTGCAGGTCACCGGCGGTGGCGGTGAGGCCGCTGCAACTGCTTTCGGCCAGTTCAACGGTCAAGCGAAAGGGGATGTCCCCGCTAAAGGCGACCGGGAGCAGGATCTGCTCGTCCAGCCGGAAGTTCGGTGAGGTATCGTAGAGCAGTGCGCCGAAGTCGGCCTCCTGCACCTGGATGCGCGCCTGGGAGCGGGGTATGTCCAGGAGCACAGCCAGCGAGGGGGCGGGACGCACCTGGACCTCCATGGGCAGACCGGAGGGGCTAAAGGCCGACAGATTGAGCTGGCCTTCGTACTGGCCGGGGCGCAGCAGGTCGAGGCCGTCAACGTGCAGGAGAGCTGTTTGAATGCCGTTTTCGGGCACTTCCACGGAAAGGTTTACGGAGGCCTCGCGCATGATTTCGCTTGTATCGGACCGGCGCAGGACCAGCGACGCTTCCAGCGTCCCGATCTCTTCAATCGTACTCGCCTGGACCGTGAGCGGCCATCCTTCGGGCGGCATTTTGGCCAGATCGATATCGGCCGGCAGGCCGCGCACATAGATCGCCGGTTCCACTTCCAGAAGCATGCGCGCATAGTCTCCGAAACGGACCCCATCGATCGCCGCGGTCACCAGGAAGAGCGCCTCGTAGTCACGCCCGTCCTGCGGCATAAAGCCGTCGTCTGAGCAGACATGTTCACCGCAGTTGATGCGTCTCCGGTAAACAATATCGCCGCCGTCAAGGTCGGTAATGTAGACGGCGGCCTGGATATCTTCCAGCTGGATACCGGGGCCAAAACCGACCTGCAGCTGCAGGCTGCCGTCCTGCAGAATTCCGGGTTTGCTGGCAGAGGGCGAGAAGACCTGTGCCTTGGGCAGATGCTCCGAGGTAAGAAGCCGGAAGGTACGCTGCAGTTGCAGCGGTTCTCTATCCTCTCCCAACTGAACTATGACCTCTTCCACGCCGCCTGAAAGCTGCTGGACGGCGACCGTTCTGCCGCTGAGCGGGTCCTGTCCCAGGAGGGGAATGGGCAGGTTGCCGTTGAGCATCAGCGGTTCGTCCGCAGCGGGCCCGGCGCCGGCAAAAACGACGAGAGGGGATTTACCGGCAGGATAGTAGCGCGTTGAGGCTGTATTGCCTGGCACGCTTGGAGGGGGGAAGAGCAGCTCAGGATAGCTGTCGGCCTGGACGACGGCGAAGCTGCTCAGGTCGGTCGTTTTGGCGACCCAATCACCGGCAGATAGCGGTGCGACAGCGACGTTGAGGTCGATGTTGCCGTCGGCGAGCAGGCTCTGTGTCGGCATGGGCGCGCCGTCGCGTTCTACAGCGGTGATCGCCGACTGCGGGCTGACAAAGGCGATACTGCCGGCGCCATGGGCATTGCGAATGGAGATGGTCAGGTTGCCCTGTACATTGCGGTGGGTGACGACCGAGCGGTCCGACTTCATTTCGGCGAAAAGCTCGCTGAAGATTAGCAGAAGGTCCTGTGAACTCTTGGCCTCCCGCGCCAGCGGCGAACTGGTTTTGAGAAAATCGCCGGCGCAGCCCGCATCGGCATTGCAGAGGATCACGGGGTAGAGCAGTGCGCCAGCGTCCTCGATCTGCGCCATGAGATTGGTGATGGTCCCTCTCTGGCCGGTGACATGTAACGGAGCAGTCGGTTCCCCGTCGGTCAGCAGCAGCACGTACTGGCTGCGGTCGGGGTCGCCATGAACCTCAAGCAGCCGCAGCGCCTCCTGCAATCCAAGGTCCATGCGTGTGTAGCCGCGCAGCGTATACTCTTCGGGGGATTGAAGCGAGGCAGCCAGCCAGCTACGGTTTTCAGGGCTGCCGACCTCCTGCAGCAGGCTCATGGCGCCGACGCCTTCGGCGGTACTGTCGAAACGCAGCACAGCGATGCGGTCCTCACTGTCGGCCAGATGGACCAGCAGGCGGGCGGCGCTGTAGCGCAGTTCGTTGGGGTCGCTGGGGGCGTTTAGCGCGGCGTCTTCACAAGGGGGACCGGCGGGCGGTTGGCCCTGCGGCCAGGGCCAGCAGGTGGCCATGCTGCCGGAGTCATCGAGGATGACGATTACGTCGATAGGGGCAGCGCCGGTCGTGGATTGATGTTGAGGTGCAGTTTGGACTTCGGCACGTACCGGCGCGGGGGCATGGCCCGTTATCAACAGGAAGAGAAAGGCACTTAACAGACAAGCAGACACGGCCCAAAGCCGCCGGCCCCAATTTTGAGAGAAACGGCGGACGAACGGGGGCCGCTGGTAAACGTTTCCGGGCAGATGGCGCTCCTGACACCTGTGGCTACTGCACTGCGGCGAGCAACCTATCAACGCATTACTGGCTCTACCAGTTCCAATAAAGAAGCAAGCACGCGCACCGGCTCCGAGTTCCCCTGCTTTACCGGCAGGGATACAGTCCCCCACAGGTCAAACCCGTCGAACACCCCAATCCCGCGGTGTTCGACGGCATAGACTTGCAGTGAGCGAAATGCGCGCGCATCGGCTCCTATTCTATCTGTCAAAATTGTATCACAGCGCGGATTGGCGATACAAGACAACCGGCCCAGGCCGGGGCCTGTTTCCTGCTCCGGTTTCCGGGTAGTGGGCAGCGGATGAAATGCCCCGGAACCGGCAATGTGTTTCGGAAAGAGTTTCAGGCGGCTACACTGGAGATGTGGCTGGAGAGGCCGTGCCTGCGGGCGTCGACCGGTTGCCTATTTCCGGTTTTCGTCAGTGACCCTCGTCTGGAGCCGTCGATGAAAAATGCGAAATGAGGACCGGAAACTTCCGCCCAGCTATTGGGCGATTTGCCTACGATCTGCCAATGAATTGCAGATCCTGGCAGGAAGTGTCGGAGCGATCACCTTTTCGGCAGTAGCGGAATTTACGCATGTGGATCTCGCCTGAGGTTACGAACTTCGCCAAGGCTGCGCGTTGGAGGCGCCGGCACGAATCAGGCTGTTGCGAGGCACTTTGGGCTGGCGGCCGCCTGCGCCTGTCGCGGCACACTGGCGGCTGGGCGTGTCTTCGCGGGAGGCGTTGCGGGGGGTGTCCCCCCCGCACAAGGGAGGTCGCTTGCTGCCGACCGCCCAAATATGCAACAACCCCCGGCGCCGAACACCGGGGGCCAGGGGTCAGCAGAAACTAGCGGCGAAGAATGGGAGAATTGGGGCAAGACAACAGTTAGCCGTCGTTGCCTGTGGCTGCAAGCTCGGCGAGCATTTGCGATAGAGCGGCTACGAACTGGTCGGTGGGCAGGGCGCCGGGGATCAGCCGACCCTCGCCGCCGGAAAGGACGACGAATGTAGGCGTGCCGCGAACAAAGGGCGCGCCGTCCTGCATATCGCTCTGCACGGCCAGCGCGGGCGCGTCCTCTGCCAGACAGGCTGCAAAGGCATCGACATCCAGTTCGTATTCCGCCGCCAGCTCCATATAGTAGTTTGTGCTGTCCGGGAGGGACCACTGATCCATGTCGATGAAGAGGCGGTGATGGAACTGCCAGAAGGCCTCTTGCTCGGCCGCGCACTCGGAAGCGACCGAGGCGGCAAAGGCAAAGGGATGGATGTTTTCGATGGGAAAGTGCTTGAATACCCACATCACCGCGCCCGGGTTTACAAACTCTTCGTCCAGAACCGGCTGTGTTGTCAGGGCATGGCGCTGGCAGTAGGGGCATTGGAAATCGCTGAATTCAACGACAACGATGGGGGCGTCGCTGTTGCCCTTGTACATGTCACCGGCCAAGGTGAAACCGGGCCGGTCGGGATCGGGCTTCAGACCCTCCGCGGTCGCCCAGAAGGGCAACCCGCCTTCGCCTTGCTGCTGTTGTTGTTGCGGCTGCGCCTGGGCCGCGCCCTGGGGCGCGCGGCCGGCCGCGATCGTCCCGATCCACTCGCTGAACATGTCGTATGGCTGCGCGCCGGAGAAGGAGAAGGCCTCTCCGGTTTCTTCAAAGACAAAACGGAAGCTGGGCGTGCCGGTGAAGCCGAAGGACTGGGCCTCAGACAGGCTTTCGTTCACCTTTGTCAGCTGCGTTTCATTATTGGCCATGCAGGACCCGTATTGGGTGGGATCGGCGCCCAACTCCTGTGCCAGTGCGGCGAAGAAGGAGAGCGCTTCTTCACGAGGCGCCCACTCTTTCTGGGTGCGGAAGATCCTGTCGTGCATCTGCCAGAAGAGGACGATATCCTGCTCCCCCACACAGTGGGCGGCAATGGCCGCGGCCAGGGCGTTGGGATGTATCGAGGAGAGGGGCATATCGCGGAAGACGAATTTCACCATGCCGTTTTCGGCGAACCCGGCCAGGAGCGCCGGTTCGGTCTGGATCACGTGGCGGGCGCAGAAGGGACATTCGTAGTCGCTGTATTCGTAGATGGTGATGGGCGCGTTGGGGTCGCCGCGGAAGGGATGTCCCTCTGCGGTAAAGCCGACTGGTACGCCTCTGTGCATGGCAGGTTGTGTGCCGTCGACGGGGGCTGGGGCGACGACCGGGGCAACGATGTTGCCTTCGGCATCGGTTGTGCATGCTGCGACAAGTAGAAGGAGGAGGACGAGGAAGGCGAGAAGAGTCAGGCGCGGCCCGCTCCTCTCCTTGCCTGCGTCATTCACCTGCCTGGTACGGCGCATACTTCTGGCTTGCCAATTCATGGATCCTCCTTGAGGAAACTCCAGTTGTTATCTGAGCTGTGGGCCTGAGATGAGCCCGGGCGCAGTCAGTTCAATGAGCTGTCATTTGACTGAGTGAGTGCCTATACAACTGTCGTGATGGGAGTACCGGGAATCATGGCAATTGAGTGCATTGGTCACGAAGGTATGAGGCCCCCCTATTGTAACTGTGGGAGCAGTAGAGTACTAATCCGGAGAGGCGGTTCAGCAGGCTGGCGTACGCCTCACTCTGCTTGTTCAAGTTTGGCTGAAAACGCGGTTGCATCGTACTATGGAGACTTTGAAGGACGGTAGCCAACTTCTGTGGTCAGCGGCGCGTAAATTGCAATGTCTGACCCGTGGGCGGCGCCCACCACCACCGATCGCGAAGCGCTGAAGGTGAGAGAAGGGCATGGACGAAACGACCCTGCCGGCAGGTGTTGAAGCAGCAGAGGCACCGGAGAGCGCCGGCCTCCGCGACCGCATAGGGGATGGAGGGCGAGAGGCGGACTTCTCTCCGACTGGTGAAGACGTGAGTGCGCAGGTGCGCCACGCCGCTCCCCTGACCGGGCATCTGCGTCAACTCGAGGCGGAAGCGATCTATGTGCTGCGGGAGGTGGCGGCTCAGTTCGAGCGGCCGTGCCTGCTCTTTTCCGGGGGCAAAGATTCGATCGTGTGCGCGCATCTGGCGCGCAAGGCCTTTACGCCGGGGCGGATTCCCTTTCCGCTGCTGCACATCGACACCGGTCACAACTTTCCTGAAACGCTGTCCTTTCGCGACGAGTTGGTGAAGAAGCTGGGCGTTCGCCTGCTGGTGCGTTCAGTGCAGGATTCGATTGACGCCGGGCGCGTGCAGGAGGAGCCGGACGGCGATCCCAGCCGCAACCGGTTGCAGACGGTTACACTGCTGGATGCGGTGGCGGAACTGCGCATTGATGCGGCCGTAGGCGGCGCGCGCCGCGATGAAGAGAAGGCGCGCGCGAAGGAGCGCTTCTTTTCCCACCGCGACGGCTTTGGCCAGTGGGACCCCAAGAACCAGCGGCCGGAGCTTTGGAACCTTTTCAACGGGCGTAAACTCAACAACGAACATTTCCGCGTCTTCCCCATCAGCAACTGGACCGAGCTTGACATCTGGCAGTATATCGCCGAGCAGGGGATCGACCTGCCCATCCTTTACTTCGCCCACGAGCGGGAGGTGGTCAACCGGGATGGGATTCTGCTGGCGGTCGGGGCCTACGTCGAGCCGCGGGCGGGGGAAGCGGTCAGTCGTGAGAGGGTGCGCTTCCGTACGATCGGCGACATGACGTGTACGGGGGCGTTTCGCTCCTCTGCGAGCAGCCTGGCGGAGATCATTAATGAGGTCGCGACCGCGCGCATTACTGAACGGGGCGACCGGGCTGACGACCGTCGCAGCGAGGCCGCAATGGAAGACAGGAAGCGGTTGGGCTATTTCTGATGTAAGTTCAATTGTAACTACCAGGCCATGTTCTGTGTACGGTCTGCCTGGGGGAATGTATCGTCAGCATTTCTGTAGCGGGCTCTCGATGCTCATCGCGGTGAATGTTGGGCATATATGGGAGTGGCCTCGCGTGTCTTGCTCACGCTGGGCACATTTTCGGAATGTGCCAGGAGGCGGGGGGATTCGTGGGCCGACACGGGTCGGCAATTTCGTATTGCCCAC
>JAPPKT010000361.1 GCA_028819675.1 Caldilineaceae bacterium
CCTTTTGGCCCCCCCGTTGGGGGGGGGCCCCCCCCCCCCCAACGCCCCCTCTCCTTAGACGTGCCACGTCGACCGGGTGTCGTTATTGGTGACAGGTGCCTAATTGAAGGTGTCCAGCCAGAACACGTCCCGCCAGTCCCATCAGATCCCCATAGGTGTCGGCCCTGTGCCTGCCCTCGCACCCGCCCCAACTGACCGACTCCACCGTACGGCCAGGCCTGGCGCCTGCACTGCGTCTCGCCCAAAGTCGTTAAACATTTCCAACCACCGCTGGCACTGATTCCCCGCCAGACTGTTCCCACCCCTAATCTGCGTCGCACCCGAAATCACCTATCCGTTTGCCTCCGCCCCTGCCCGGTGGTAGACTGAACGGTGTGGTCCGAACGGGCCGTGTATGGACGCGTGACTTCCCCGGATCTGTCGTCCAATTGGAGCGAGGCACATGGCACAGGCGCTGTACCGCAAATGGCGTAGCCAGACCTTTGACGAGGTCGTAGGCCAGGAACACGTGACGACCACCCTCCTCAACGCGCTGCGCGAAGGGCGGGTCGCCCACGCCTACCTGTTCGCCGGACCCCGAGGCACCGGCAAGACCTCCACCGCCAGAATCCTTGCCAAAGCACTGAACTGCACCGACCACGAGAACCAGCCCTGTAACCGCTGCGATCATTGTACCGCCATCAACGAAGGTCGCATGTTGGACCTCATCGAAATCGACGCTGCCAGCAACAACAGTGTCGACGACGTTAGAGAACTCCGCGAGAAAGTCGGCTTCCAGCCTAGCGAGTCCCGCTACAAGATCTACATCATCGACGAAGTACACATGCTCAGTACCAGCGCATTCAACGCCCTGCTGAAAACGCTGGAAGAGCCACCCCCCTATGCACGTTTCGTACTGGCGACGACCGAACCCCATCGCATTCCCGCAACCGTTCTCAGCCGCTGCCAGCGCTTCGACTTTCGCCGCATTCCCGTTGCCGAAATCGCAGCCCACCTGACGCATATCGCGGCCGAAGAGGGTTTCGAAGTCCAGGAAGCCGCGGTCTTCGCCATTGCCCGTAGCGCGCAGGGCTGTATGCGCGACGCCGTAAGTCTCCTCGATCAGATGACAAGCTACGGCGCCGCCTCCCCCTCCGGTGACAACCTCGCTATCTCCCTGGAACAAGTGCAACAGGTCTTGGGCAGCGCCGCCACTGAAACGGTAACAGCACTTGTGGATGCCTTGGCGGCCAAAGATGTATCCGCAGGCTTGGCACTGATCCACCAACTGCTTCTCCAGGGTGGAAGCCTCAATGAATTCGTTGCCCAGGTTATTGAACACCTGCGCGGCGTAATGCTCGTGCAAATGGTCGGCGACGGCGAGCTGCTCGACGACTGCGCTCCCGGCACCGTCCACACAATGCAGGAACAGGCAAAGAAGATTGGCAACGCCGAGACGCTTTGGGCCATCAAACGGTTCAGCCAGGCGATGACGGAACTCAAAGGAGGCTTCCAGCCCCAGCTTCCCCTCGAGTTGGCCCTCGTCGAACTCATCGAAGGCGTTCAACCTCAGCCGGTTGCCGCGGCGCCGGCCCGAACAGTTGCGCAGCCGGCAACACCCCCGTCACCGGCCAAAGGCGCCACGCCCCCCGCTGCGCGCCCCGACCGCAGTCCGGTCGCCGAACAGCCGGCCGCAGCGCCACTGGATGCCGAGGCCATGCAGCGCCTGCGAAACCGCTGGGATGAGTTCATGAACACCGTCCGCGAACGGTGCGGCCCCAAGCAACAGGCCTCTCTGCGCTCCATACGCGATCTTGCCATCGGCGGAGATGCCGTGGCAATCGCCTTTGGAAACAACTCCTTTACCCAGGGCGTAATCTCCGAGGCCAACACCAGGGACGCCATCGCTGCTATCCTGACAGAGATTCTCGGCCAGCAGGTAACAGTCATCTGCCAGAGCGGCGAAAAAGCCACGATCCCTTCTAACACGGGGCAGGCCGTCGAGGAGAACACTACCAGTGGGCCGGATCCTTTGCTGGAGTACGCCGTGTCCGAACTGGGCGCCCAGGTCAACGAAAGCCGTCGCGGAGGAGACCGACACTGAAACAGCAATATACAACTCGCACCGGGAGACAATAAATGGCGAAAAAGAAGAGAAATCGCAGAACAAGAAGTGGCAACAATCCATTCGGAGGCGGCGCCCCTGGCATGCCTGCCGGCGGTTCACTCGGCGGCGGCATGGGCGGAGACCTCGCCGCCCGCGTGCGCAAGATGCAGGGCGACATGGAAAAGGCACAGGAAGAACTGGCCGAAGAGATAGTGACCGGCAGCGCCGGCGGTGGCATGGTCGAAGTCGATATGGACGGCCACCAGGCCGTTCAGGCAGTGCGCGTCAAACCCGAAGTGGTCGACCCCGACGACGTCGAAATGCTGGAAGACCTCCTTCTGGCAGCCATTGGCGACGCCTCGGAAAAGGTGAAATCCCTCACCGAAGAACGTATGGGTGGATTCGCCGACGGCCTCAACATCCCTGGCCTTGGATTCTGATCCTATAGCATCCTGAGATCGCGCAATGGCGCCGCTGGCACAACCCGTTTCCAACCTCATCGACGCCTTCAGCCGTCTGCCGGGCATCGGCCCAAAATCCGCCTCCCGTCTCGCCTACTTCCTTCTGCGCAGCGACGAGGAGATCGCGCTCACCCTGGCAACTGCCCTGCAGGACCTCAAGGCAGGTACCCTGTTCTGCGGTCTCTGCCACAACATCGCCGACAAAGACCCTTGCGCAATCTGCGACAACGAACAACGCGACCGGTCGATCATCTGCGTAGTCGAAGAACCGCTCGACGTCCAGGCCATTGAGCGCACCGGATCATACCAGGGACTCTACCACGTCCTTCATGGTGCAATCTCACCTGTGGAGGGAATCGGGCCTGACGACCTCAAGCTTCGCGAACTGCTCATGCGGCTGCAGCCCGGCCATCCAGGTGAACAAACGGAAAACGGTGAAACAGGCGAGCTCCTGGTGGCGACCAACCCAAACCTTGAAGGAGAAGCCACCGCAATGTACATCGCCCGCCTCGTCAAGCCCCTGGGTGTCCGCGTCACCCGCCTGGCCCGCGGCCTGCCAACCGGCGGCGATCTCGAATACGCCGATGAAATGACCCTGAGCAACGCCCTGGCCGGACGGCTGGAAATGTAATCCGTTCAGGACTCGCCGCACGTCGACTGAGTGTACCGTGATGGATGAACCGAGTGGCAAACCAAATGCCCGCGGCCCACAGCCGCATCCCAACCCCAACAAACTGACTGCCCTCAAAAGAGCCTGGCAGGAAAACACCCTCGCCCCCGTCGTGAGCCGCTTCCCCGAACGCAAACAGCAGTTCACGACCAGCAGCCCCTCCATCGTCATCCAGCCCCTCTACACACCTTCCGTCGAGGCTTCCATCGACGGCAACGCCGAAGAATACCTGCAAAAGCTCGGCTTCCCCGGCGAATACCCATTCACCCGCGGCGTGCAGCCTAACATGTACCGCGGCCGCCTCTGGACCATGCGCCAGTACGCAGGCTTCGGCTCCGCAACCGAGAGCAACAAGCGTTACCACTTCCTCATCGAACAGGGACAGACCGGCCTCTCCGTCGCCTTCGACCTGCCTACCCAAATCGGCTACGACGCCGACCACCCTCTCGCCCAGGGCGAAGTGGGCAAAGTCGGCGTCTCCATCAGCTCCCTGCAGGACATGCGCACGCTTCTCAAGGGCATCCCCCTCGACGAAGTCAGCGTCAGCATGACCATCAACGCCCCGGCTGCCATCCTATTGGCCATGGTCGTCGCCGTCGCCAAGGAACAAGGGGTGCCTCTCGAAAAACTGCGGGGAACCGTCCAGAACGACATTCTCAAGGAGTACATCGCCCGCGGCACCTACATCTTTCCCCCCGCCCCATCCATGCGTCTGATGACCGACCTGTTTCTCTATTGTGCCCGGAACGTGCCCAGATGGAACACAATATCGGTAAGCGGCTACCACATCCGCGAAGCCGGCAGCAGTGCCGTCCAGGAAGTGGCCTTCACACTCGCCAACGCCGTCGAATACGTGCAGCAAGCCATCAACGTCGGCCTCGACGTTGACCTCATCGCCTCCCAGATCAGCTTCTTCTTCAACGCTCACAACGACTTTCTTGAGGAAGTGGCCAAGTTCCGCGCCGCCCGCCGCCTGTGGGCCAAACTGATGCGAAAACGGTTCAACGCCGCCGACCCCAAGAGCTGGCGCCTTCGCTTCCACACCCAGACCGGCGGCAGTACCCTGACAACGCAACAGCCCGACAACAACATTGTTCGCGTTACCGTTCAAGCCTTGGCCGCTATACTGGGCGGAACCCAGAGCCTGCACACCAATTCAAAGGACGAAGCGCTCGCACTACCCACGGAGAAAGCCGTCGAAATCGCCCTGCGTACGCAACAGATACTCGCCGGCGAGAGCGGCGTCGGCGATGTCGTCGACCCGCTCGGCGGCAGCTACTATATCGAATGGCTCACCGACGAAATCGAACGCCAGGCCCGCGCCTACATCCAACGCATCGACGAATTGGGCGGCGCCATGCAGGCCGTCGCCGACGGCTTCATCCAGCGCGAAATTCAGGAGTCCGCCTACGCCTCTCTGCGCGCCATCGAAAGCGGGGACCAGACCGTCGTCGGCGTCAACCACCACCAGGGCGGCGCATCCCTCCCCGAGGAGACATTGCATGTCGACGAAGTCGTGCAGAATGAGCAAATCGCGGCCCTCGCCGCTCTCCGCACCCGCCGCGATACGCACAGGGCATCCGAGATGCTCCAGCGCATCCGGCAAGCCGCCCGCACTGACGGCGCGCCATTGATGCCGCTCTTCGTCGAAGCGGTCGAGAGCGACCTCACCATCGGCGAGATCTGCGATGCCCTCCGCGCCGAGTTCGGCGAATTTCAGCCGTCAAGTTGGGTGTAATGCAGAAGCAACCCAACAGCGCCTTCTGCTTTGTCTGCGGCATGGAAAACGTAGCCGGCGTGAAAGTGCGCTTCTACGAGACAGTCTCCACCGCCGGCACGCCCGAACTCCTCGCCCTCTTCTCCGGCCGGCACTGCCACCAGGGCTACCCGGGGCGAGTGCACGGCGGTGTCCTCACCGGCGTCCTCGACGAGACTATCGCCCGTGCCGTCAACTACGGCGCCGGAGTAGACGTAGAACGGTGGGGCATAACCGCCGAGCTGTCTACACGCTTCCTGCATCCCGTCCCCCTCGAAACCGAAGTCAGCGCCCGCGGCCGTGTCCTCACCCAAAACCGCCGCATGTTCACCGGCAGCGGCGAAATCCTTCTGCCCGACGGCACAGTCGCCGTACGCGCCGAAGGCAAATTCCTGAAACTACCCCTGAGCGCCATTTCAGGACCGGAACTGGAACTGCCCGGATGGCGCCTCTACGGGGATCACGAGTAGCAAGTGCTCGACAGCATCACTGTGGAAGGATTCAAGAGCATTGCGTCGATCCAGGGTCTTGAGCTTGGCCCCATCAACGTCTTGATCGGCGCAAATGGGTCAGGGAAATCGAACTTCATTGGAGTTTTTTCATTCCTAAACGCCATCCGTCAGGGGCGCCTGCAACTGTATGTGACGCGTGCAGGCGGTGCTGACAGAATCATGCACTTCGGTTCGAGGACGACCGATAGTCTGAGATTTCATCTGTCATTCGATCGCCAGGTTAATCAATATGAAGTACATCTGCTGTCGACTGAAACTGACGAACTTCATCCAGGTAGAGAGACTATTTCCTACTCGGAAAAGGGGATCTTTCCTGGCCCCTACGCCGAAAGTCTTATAGGTCGGGGCGGGGAGGCAGGTATGAGTAGGCCGGCCAGTGGAGGAGTCAAATGGCATGTTCAGAACCATCTGGATAGTTGGCGACTATATCATTTTCATGACACAAGCTCAGCATCGCCTCTGCGCAAGACAACGGATGTAAATGACAATCGATTCTTACGCATGGATGGCTCGAATTTGGCCTCATTCTTGCATCTGATGCGCCAAAAGTATGAAGAGAGTTACCGCCTGATCCGGGGTACCGTTCGGCTGGTCGCACCGTTTTTCGAAGATTTTCTGCTTGAACCTTTGGCGCTAAACCAAGACAGGATTCGCCTCGAATGGCGGCATAGAGGAAATGACGCCTACTTTGACGTTTCTTCATTTTCCGATGGAACCTTACGCTTCATTGCTCTGGCGACTCTGATGCTGCAGCCAGAGGAGTTGCGCCCTTCGGTTATCCTTCTGGATGAGCCGGAACTAGGTTTACACCCCTATGCAATTACCTTGCTGGCCTCGCTGGTTAAGCTTGCCTCCGTAAAGTCGCAAGTCATCTTAGCGACACAATCTCCTGTCCTTCTCAATCATTTTGAACCCGATGACGTGCTCGTGACAGATCGTCTTCAAGGACGGACAGTGTTCACTCGGCTTGACGCTGAGAGCTTGAGAGTTTGGTTAGGAGACTACAATCTAGGACAGTTGTGGGAAATGAATGAATTCGGCGGACGCCCCAATCCGGAATGATTGGAGAACTGCGGAGATGACCAGGCTATTCCTCTATGTTGAGGGCCAAACCGAAGAGAGTTTTGTAAAAGAGGTACTTGCTCCTCATCTCTACTACTATGGATACACCGAGGTCGTTCCCCGTCCAACCGGCGCAATAAGGCCATGGCCGAGCGCCAAAAGGAATATAGTGAGGTTTCTCAAGCAGGATGTTGGACGCGTAGTCAGCACGATGGTTGACTTCTATGGTCTCCCACAGAGCGGGTCTGGCTCATGGCCTGGAAGGAAGAACGCCAACACGGCACACTATCTGGAAAAGGCTCGGACTGTCGAAAAAGAACTCTTGGCAGATGTCTGCTTGGAAATAGGGGAAAACTTTTACCCCAGTAGATTCATCCCATATGTAATGATGCATGAGTTTGAGGCGATGCTCTTTAGCGACTGCGCTGCGTTTAGTCGCGGCATTGGCAGACCGACACTTGCCAACCAGTTTCAGACCATCCGAAATGCCTTTGCCAGTCCGGAAGAGATCGATGATTCACCCTTATCGGCTCCTTCAAAGCGTGCCGAGAAGCTTGTGCCGGGTTACACTAAGCCGATATTGGGCACACTTGAAGTATTTGAAATCGGCCTGGAGACCATTAGAAGAGAATGCCCGCATTTTGGATGCTGGCTAGACCGTTGGGAAGCAGTCCCAACGGCCAGCTCTGGCCAGTCTGCAACAGATTTGCAATAGGTTGGGAAGGTGAATATTTCAGAAAAAGCGCAACTCTCCAACGCCCAAATCGACCACGTCGGCATCGTCGTCCACGACCTCGACGCAGCCCTCGCCACCTACTGCGGCATCCTCGGCTTCCGCCTCCTTGAACGCCTCCACGCGCCCGACCACGGAGTCGAAATCGCATTCCTTGATGCCGGCCGCACCACCATCGAACTCCTCTCCCCCACAGATGAAGAGAGCGGCACCGCCCGCTTCCTGGCGCGTCGCGGCGAAGGCAGCCACCACGTCTGCTTCGCCGTCCCCGACATTGCCCAAACTCTGCAAGAGCTCCGCGCTAAAGGCGTCCGTCTCATCGACGAAACCCCGCGTCAGGGCATCCACGGACTCGTTGCTTTCCTCCATCCCCAGGCCGCACACGGCGTCATGATCGAACTGCTGCAAAAAGACCGGGCGCATCGGCTCGAATGACTCCAACCCGTTTTGGCCGTTCCCCTACCATTGGCACGCAACTCTCCCACTGGAACGAGGTCATCGACCGCCGCCTCGCCGCCAACCGCCCCGAAGAAGCCGTTCCGCTGATTCGCGTTATCCTCAAAAGCCTGCCCCGCCACCTGCCCACCTACTTCCGCTTTCTTCAGGTCATCTGGCTGTTGCGCCGCTGGCACGAAGGCAAGGACTGGGCCTTGCGCCTTCTGAGCGCCGACCCCGGCAGCGAACTCGCCTGGGCCGTCCTCGCCCGCGACGCAGAAGCTGGCGGCAACCTGACAAAGGCCCAACGCTTCTGGACTCTTGCCCTCGAAAACGCGCCCTACAACCGCCCAATCCGCCAGGGGCTGTCCCGCACCCTTCTGCGCCAAAAGCGCCCTCTCATGCTCACACGACCCGCACTGGCAACCCTCTACCGACTGGGCAGCCGTTGGGACAGGGCCATCCGCGTCTACGCCGAATTGACAGACGAGGAGCCCGGGCGCCTCGACTATCAGAGCGGCCTGCTTGAAGCCGCTTGGCACGATGGCCGCACAGAAGAGGCCCTCCATCTGGCGCGTCTCCTGGTCTCACTCAACGCCAACCTGCTCCTCGGCTGGGTAGTGTCCGCCCACATCGGCGATGATGACGACAAGGCGCTGGCCCGTGCCCCCCTCGAAGCCATGGACCCCGACGGCGAGTACGCCGTCACTCGCTTCGCCTACAAAAATGCCTTCGCCGTCCCAACCGACATCTCCGTCTCTCCCCAAGACGCCGCCCTGCTGAACGCCGCCAGAAGAGAATTCTGACAACAATCGGCGCGCGCCGCGATCCGGGCTCGGCGAACCCGTCTTCCCAACAACCTTTTTTTGTCAAAACATGGGGTCTGCGGTACTCTGCTCCGAAGGCGGCACGGCTGGGACCGCCACCCTTAATCAGTCCGGAAGCGAGCCCGTCACAACCGCAACCAGACCTCTCTTCCGGCTTTCCCGGCGCACTATAGGAGCGATTTGTGCACAGTCAGCACGACCTGAAACAAGCGCTGCTTGATTCACTGCAGAGCGATGAGGAAATCGCAGTCATTCAGCCCCCTGCCATCGGGCAGACGGAGCGGCAGAACGAGCTGCTTATGTTCATTAAACCGGAGATTCTGGCAATAGAGGACCCGACCTGCCTCGGCAATGCCATCGACCTGATCTGGGCCAAGCTCGCCGAGTTCGACGCCTCCGTAGAGGGCATGGTTCTGGTCGGCGGCCCGGCCCTCGAACAGAAAGAGAGCATGGACCGTCACTATGGCGCCATCAACGTCCTCTCCAAGACCGCCTCAACCGGCCTCGACGCCACCGACAGGCAAACCGTCTACGACGCCCTCGCCGTCCCCCCTCCCGAATATCCTCTGTTCGGCGGCCACGAATTCCTGAACGCCCATCCCGCTTTCACGCCGGCCTCTTTGGACGACCTCTGGTTCACAAAAAAAGCGCACAAAGTTCGTTCGGGGTTCTACGTCCAGGCCTATGAAGAGACCGGCGAAAAATTCATCCTCGTCAACGGCTTCCATCCCGCCCAGCTGGCCCACTTCACCGAGCCTGCCCATCGCATCGCCCTCATGCTCCTCCACTCCGAAAAGCCGTGGGCCAATCTGCGCGACCAGATGATCGGCGATACCTTCCCCGAACGCGCCGTAACCGGCTCCATTCGCGGCCAGCTTCACGCCAATCCTGCCCGCTACGGATTCGACGAAGTGACTATCGCAAACAACGGCGTCCATCTCTCCGCCGGACCCTTCGAGGCCATGTTCGAAATCGCCAACTTCTTCGGTACCTTGGTCGGGGCCAATATCTCTTCCACACCGCCCCGGATTGTCAAGACGATGCTGGCCGCAGGTATCGCAAACGATGACGCCTATCGGGCAACTGAAAATCCTGACGTCGTCGACCGTGAGGGCCAAGCCACCGATCTGTTCGACGCCACCGAACACATGGATACCGAGGACGCCGTCGCACTCTACAAATCCAACGTAGCCGCCTGAACGCCGCCAGCCCCTGACACCAGGGCGCATCCGGCCTTGCCCGTTCCCAAATCTGCTCCAGCTAAAGAATCTTCATCACGACGTGGGCGTCGCGCCAAAGCCCTTCCAGGTCGTAGCGGCGCCGCGTCTCCTCCGTAAACAGATGCAGAATGACATCGCCATAGTCGGCCAGGAGCCACCCTCCCCCTTCTTGCCGCAGGTCGTGGACGTTCAAAGGCCGCGTCTTCTGTTCGACCTGCAGTTGCTCCCACAGATCATCCCGTATCGCATTGGCCTGTCGTTCATTGTCCACACTGCCCAGCACAAAATATGTAGCAATGCTGGTCTGGTCGCTTACGTCAAGTAGCACGATGTCCGCCGCCTGCTTTTCCTCAATAATTTCGACGATCTTCCGCGCCAGTTCGTTGCTGTTCAGTTGATCCTCCCTCGCAGAATCTCCCACCGAGTCAGTCTCCCAGTATATCACAAGCACGCCCTTACTTCGGGGCGCTCCCGTCTCGGCGTGCATCCCAAAATTGGGGCCATCTCTCCTATACCTGAGGTAGCAACAGAGCTATGTCCATTCCGCGATCAAATCTGAGGCAGCAAGAGCGCCGTCTCTAACTACTGACCACTGCCGTTTTGGGCGGTCGGGCCTATTCGGCCCTCCCTTGTGCGGGGGCTCCGCC
>JAPPKT010000431.1 GCA_028819675.1 Caldilineaceae bacterium
GGCTGTAGCTGAAATCCACGCCCTCCTTCTCCAGAAAGTCGGCGATGAAATCCCCGACCGGGTCCTCACCCAGACCGGTTACGAGCGCCGTCTTCAGGCCCAGCCTGGCCCCGCCCACACTGATGTTGGTCGGAGAACCGCCCACATACGCCGCGAAGCTGCCGATCTCCGCAAAAGGCGCCCCCACGTCATTGCTGTAAAGATCGATTGAAGAGCGCCCCATGTGCAGTGAGTCGTACCTTCTCGCTTCATTCTCAGTAGTCATCTTCCTGGCTTCCTCTGACCTGGTCTGGGGGTTGCGTAGCCTGTTTGCACCTTCGTCCGCCTCGTCCAGCGTCAGTACAGCGGCAGCCGTTCATCCACGCCGCTATACTTCTCCTTCACCCACCCGTAATCAGGGTCCTCCTGGTTGGCAAGACTCTGCGCACTGCCCGCCAGCACGTTCAGATAATACGTCGTGTACCCGGGCATGCTCACCACAGGATGATACCCCTCCGGCACCAGCACCGCCTCATTGTGCCCAACCCGGACCAGCGCATCGATAGGATTGCCCGCCGCGTGCATAGGCGAGTTTTCGTCGGTATAAACTCGCTGGTAGGCAAATCCCTCCTTCCGGTCGATCCGGTAGAAGTAAACTTCCTCCAGGTCCGCCTCGATCAGCTCGCCAGCCTCGTCTTCAATATGGACGTCGTGCTTATGCGGCGGATAGCTGCTCCAGTTTCCGCTCGGCGTATAGACCTCCACCAGCACGATCCTGTGCACCGGCGAACCGGGAGGCAGCAAATCATTGATCTGACGGCTGACGTTGTCCCCGCCCCGAACGCTGATCGCCACGTCTTCCGGACTGATCAACCACGGTTCGTGGTCCTCTGTAGTCGGCACCCATGTGGCTGCAAACTCCCCCGCCTCCTCCGCCGTGACCGTCAAACTGGTCTGTCGCGGAAGATAAAGGGCGTGCGCACCGCCGCTGAATACGTCCGTCCTTCCGCCAATGCCGTCCCAACTACCTCTGCTGCTCTCGACTCGGTAGCGTCCCGTCAGATTGACAAAAGCAAACTCGTTTTCGCCAGTGTCGAAGGACCAGGTCCCGCCATCCCCTAACCGCCTCGCCTGAAATGAAATGTACTCCCAGCCGGCGCTCTGGGGAGTCACCGTGAGGATGAGATCTCTGTCCTCACTGTCGGACTCTGGCTTTATCAGCACGCTTTCTGCCGTGTATCGCATTTTCACCTTCTTTCCTTACTTCGGTCAGGAACCCGGCTCTCACAGCCTGTTCGTCGCCGCAAATCGACCATAGTCGAGCGGCTCCGTTGGATGCCCCAACTGGGCCAGTACCGGAGTCATCTGGCTGCGGTGCTCAGTCGCATGGTTGAACACGTGCCGCAGAACATCATCCATCCTTATCTCCATCTCATTGCCTTCAGAGACGCGGTAATGGAGAGACTCTTCGAGCCCTTTTGCCGTCAACGAGTCAACATAATCCTGCCATTCGCTCCACAGTGATTCCCACGCCGTCCGCAGTTCAGCGAAGGAAGCAAACTCCGACGCGGCCGGCAAACTCGCAGGGCTTTGGCCTCCAATCCTTTGCAGCCACACCCGCTCAGCACCATAGCCGTGAGCAGCCAGCCCGTGCAGCGACTCCCAGAAGAAGGGACGTTCGGCGAAGTACTCCTCTTCCGGGATCGCTTCCAAACTGGGGAAGACTCGATTCCAGGCCCATTTGTTGTAGGCGAAAAGCCTTTCGACAGAATGAACTGACATAAGAATAATCCTCTATGATCGTGGATTGAGAATACGAGCTTTGGCCGTTATTCTGCGTTTCCGCGCCGGCGAATGTAGAGAGGTAAGGGGGGTGTGCAGCGAGCCTTGGCGCCCTCTATCCCCTCTTGCTCGGCGCCTGCAGCGTCCGCTGGCAACATATAGCACGGGCAGGCGGCCTTGTCAACCTGACGGGATGTCCGGTCTTCCGCCCTGATGCCAAACGCTGCCCGTTCTCGGCAACTCAGCCAGCGGACCGCGAGCCGCCTCGACGCTGCTCACCCGCAGAAAACTGACCGTCTGATCTAACACGCATTCGGGGGACAGAAGGCTGGTGTCAATGACCAGGTCCGCATGGGTCCGCGCATGCGACAGCCGCTTCAATTCCGTCCGGCGCCAGGGCTCGTCCCAACTGACGTCAGGACGCCGCTCACCTTGCGCCGCCAGATCCGCATCCAGAAATATCAGCCAGTTGGGCGGTCGGATACGCTGCCACATGTCAGGAACTTGGCTGTGCTCCTGGGCAACGGGACGAGCATTGTAGCCCAGCCGCCTCAATCCGGCCACCAGTGTCGATTTGCCGGCAGCACTGACGCCGACGATTTTTACAAGGTCCAGTTTCACTTGGGCCGCCCCCATTGGCGGTCAATAATACAAGCTCAAAAAAGAACAAGGGCAGGTTAATTCTATATGGGAAGAGAAATCTCCATGCGGCGGACTTTCTGTTCCCACTGGTGCGTACCAACCTTGATGACAAGGACGGTCGAGTCGTCTCTGGGCCGTCCGTTGTCCAATTCAAGCGCCGCTTCCAGGACGCGATCGGCAACTGCCTTGGCGCTACTCTCCCCTGCTGGAGCATTGCTGCTACCCGGCCTGCTCTTGTGCAAGCTGGCTGATGCGGCCACGTCCATCGCGCCGCCGCTTCGATGCCCGGCGCTCCAAATCCCATCCGTAAATACCACCGCCGTCAATCCGGGCACGAGTGGAAGCTCAACGATGCTCGGCTTCGTATTACGGTAAATCCCTATGGCGTCGCACTCTTCGTCTAACCACTCCGTCCCGCCATCCCGCTGCACCAATACTGGACAGCGGCTGTTACGGCTCAGCACGAGCGTCTCCGTCACCAGGTCCACGCTCGCGATGACCAGCTCAGCGCTGACCTTGCCCCCTCGATTCGTGCGCAAGTAATCGTGCGTGGCACGCGCCACCGCCCCGTCCCGCACACCCTCGGCAATCAGGCTCATCGCCTTCCTTGCCACTACATTGCTGATCGCCTTTGCGCTCCGTCCGCTCCGCTGACCGTCCGAAACGACGATGCTGATTCCTCCATGAGGACGCTCCACAACCTCAACCGTGTCCCCGCTCTCGCTGGATGCGTACTTTGACACCTTGGCAACCGCGATCTGAATCTCAATTCGGTTCATTTTTCGGCGCGTCCCCCGGTAGAAGGGCGGTTATTCAGATTCCGCGAGCAGCGAGGCGTTCCGTGTCGACGGTTGAAAGAGGCGTCTCACTCATGTCCGCCCGTTGAGGAAGAGTTGCTGTTTCGCTATGTGCCCGCCATAAAAGCACAGCAGCACTGATCTGTCAATAGAGAACGAAAAAAGTTCCCCGGAAAGCTTGACACACATCGCACAGTAAACGATAATTCCTGTATTCCGCTACAGGAGCAATTCCCATGAAAATAACACGCATCGACACGCACTTGACCGAACTGGCCAATCGCTCGATACCCTACGTCGTCGTCCACACCGACGAGGGCATCCACGGTGTTGGCGAGCCATTCTCCTGCGGGCCCGACGGCGCTACCGTCGCCGCCATTCACGACTTCGCAGAGTGGCTCACCGGCCGCGACCCCCGCGACATCGAAGGACTCTATCACCTCATGTACGCTGGCGGCCGTTTCCCTGGCGGCTCAGTCGTAAACGCCGCCATCAGCGGCATCGAACACGCCCTGTGGGACATCGCTGGCAAGGCCGCCGGTCTGCCCGTCTACAGGCTTGTTGGCGGCAAAGCCCGCAACCGTGTCCGCGTCTACCAGAGCATAGGCGGCGATACGCCCGAAGAGGCAGCCGAGGATGCCATCCGTCTCATCCAGACCTACGGCTATACCGCACTCAAAATGGGCCCCCTGCCTTCCGGCTGGCACCAGATGCCTTGGAATCGAGCCCTTCGCGAGACCGAGCGGCGCGTCGCAGCCGTCCGTGAAGCCGTCGGACCCGACATCGATATCGGACTCGATCCCCACGCCCGCATCCTCGAGATCGGCCGTGCAGCCCAACTCTGCGAAGTAGTAGCGCCTTTCCGACCCTTCTTCGTCGAAGAGCCCCTTCGCCCCGAAAACTATGAGGCACTCGCAAAACTCAGCAACAAGGTGAACGTTCCCATCGCCACCGGCGAAATGCTCTACAGCCGCCACGAATTCCGCGAGCTCTTGGGTTACCATGCCGCGGACATTATCCAGCCCGACATCTGCATCACCGGCGGCCTCTGGGAGATGAAAAAAATCGCTTCAATGGCCGAAGTCCACTACGCCAGCGTCGCCCCACACAATCCATGCGGACCGGTCGCCACCGCAGTAAACGTCCATTTCGCCGCCAGCACCTCGAACTTCATGATATTGGAGTACAAGGCCGATGAAGGACGACGCGCAGAAATAGTTGACGAACCCATCAAGCTTATGGACGGCTACCTTGAGCTGCCCGACCGGCCAGGCCTCGGCATCGACCTGAATCTGGACGCACTCGCCGCGCACCCCGGCCGCTCCTGGCACAGGCCGTTCCTCATACGCCCGGACGGCTCTCTGGCGTATCAGTAGACCTCTCTACAGCTGAAAGAGTGTCTGGACCTCTTTTTCCTTTTGGGCCGCACTGAACCATGAAGTATACTGTTGAAAAGAACGCTTGTGCGAACCTTGGCTTGGGCCATCTCTTTGGCAATTGCCAAAATGGCTACTGTACTGATTGAGTTCGGGAAATGACGACTACCGCTATAAATACAATTGAAGATCTTGTGCGGATCATGGACAATCACCCTGAGTGGGTCGAAGCCATGCGCGTTAGGCTGCTGTCGAGGGAAGTCCTCGAACTTCCCCAAACGATGGCTAGGCTAACCGAAACCGTGGATAGCTTTGCCGCCTCCACAAACAAGCGCTTGGACACGATCGAAGCTCGCTTGGCTCAGCATGACGCCAGATTCGACGCTGTGGACGCCAGATTCGACGCTGTGGACGCCAGATTCGACGCTGTCGATGCCAGATTCGACGCTGTCGATGCCAGGTTCGAGTCAGTGGAGAACAGTGTTCAGAAACTTCGTGATGAAATAGCGCCCATTAAGGCCGCTCACGCGCGAAATGCCGCGATTGATGACGCCCCCTCAATTGCCGCTGACCTCGGCCTGAGGCAAGCGAAGACTCTGTCCAGAGAAGAGATCTTGGAGATCATCGAAAATGCTGACATTTCAGGCATTCCCATCCATGACCTGAGAAGCTTCCGTCGCGCCGACCTTATAATGGAGGCAGCGGACAAAGACGGAGAAACATGCTACGTTGCAGTCGAAATCTCCTTTACCGCCAATGGCCGAGATACCGACAGAGCGATCAGAAACGCCTTGTTCATGAAGCGGTTTACCGGAAAGCGCTCGATCGCCGCAATAGCCGGCCTGTACAAAGACAACCGGATAGACGAAGCATTGGAGTCCGGGTCGGTCTTCTGGCACCAGCTTGACCCTGAGCAACTTGAGGTCGAATAGCGCTGCTCAGAGGAATCTCCTCACAGCCACTTTTCCCCGCCAATCCCATTAGCCGGCATCAGGCCCATCCAACAAAATGGTCTGAGCATCTTCCATCCCAACAGGTAGGACACAGTTGGCAATCACGAAGGAACGGATCCATGCACGCCATCGAAGTCGAACATACTCAATCAGGTCATCAACTCGTCTGGCGGGAGGTGGAAGACCCGATTCCCCAGCCGGGCGAAGCCCTCGTCTCCATCCACGCGACCACACTGAATCGCGCCGACCTGTCACAGGCTGAAGGAAACTATCCTCCGCCCCCCGGAGCGCCCCACATCATGGGGTTGGACATGTCAGGAGAAATCCTCAAGCTTGGCCCGGGCGTAGAAGGCTGGCAAGTCGGCGACCAGGCTTGCGCACTCCTCGCCGGCGGTGGCTATGCCGAACAGGTTGCAGTCGACCAGCGACTCCTTATCCCGATACCAACTGGCTGGTCCTTTGAAGAAGCAGCCTGCCTCCCCGAGGTCTATCTGACCGCCTACGTCAACATCTTCATGGAAGCCGGCTTCCAGGCCGGTGAGTCCATCCTTATCCACGGCGGTGCCAGCGGGGTTGGCACCGCTGCTATTCAACTGGCAAAGGGTGCCGGGGGACGCGTTATTACGACCGCCGGACGCCCCGACAAAGTGCAGACCTGCCAGGACCAGGGCGCCGATCTTGCCATAAACTATAGGACTGAAGACTTCGTCGCCCGAACGCTGGATTACACCGAAGGAGGAGGCGTCGATGTTATTCTCGACTTGGTGGGTGCAGATTACCTGGAGCGCAACATCAGCCTGTTGAATGTTAAAGGCCGCTTGGTTTTCATCGCCACGTTGGGCGGTTCAGAGGCAAAGGTGGACATCCGGCAGCTCATGGGCAAGCGCGCCCGCCTGATCGGCTCCGTGCTGCGCGCCCGGCCCGTTGAAGAAAAAGCTGAGATTATTCGGCGTTTCCGACAGCAGTTTTGGGGGCAAATCGAGGAGGGCACGATCCATCCTGTGATTGACAGAGTGATGCCCGTTGCCGAAGCCCATGCCGCCCACGAGCACATGAGAGACTACCAGAATATCGGAAAAATAGTGCTCAAAGTGCGCTGAGCTCGTCCAGAAGCGCAAGCACCGCATTCTCAATCGCGGCCAGCCCGGAGTCTGCGTCCGCCACATCTAGGTCATAGATCTTCCAATAGCGGACCCGCTCTGTCCATTCAGGGAATCGCGCCGCCATGAGAGGACGGTGCTCCACCTCATTCATTGCAACAGTCAGATTAGCTGCAATCAAATCCGACGACTGCAAGTCCATCGGCAGTCGGAGCGGATCGCGCGGCGCCATCCCGAGCCGCCGCAGACGGTCCAGGGCATGCCTCGACATGAAACCTAGGTTTTCCAGGCTTGGCTGAAGCCCCCGACTGGTCGCCTGCCACGGCAGTTGCCTTTCCCGGGCATGTTCGTTGAAAAAATGCTCGGCAAAACGGCTGCGGTAATAGTTTCCCGTGCACAGGAACAACACAGTGGCGGTCATCGTTCCCGAACCCCGTTTTCTATCAATGATTTCGAAGTGATATCGCCTGAAAACTGTCAGCGCTTGACCCTTCTCGCCCTATCACCTCAAAGGAAAGTACCTCGAAGAAGCGTTCCAGGATCTGTTGCAGTTCGTCATCTGCGTAAAGTGCATAGAAGCGTTTGGGCTCATAGAAGTCCTCTTCCCGTACGCCTTCAAAGCTTCGACCCCCATGCATGATGATGAATACCAGCCCCTTAGGCTTCACGACCCGCCGGATCTCCTGCAGCACGTCCGCCAAGCCCGCTTTTGGCACGTGCAGAAGACAGTTCTGCGCGAACAGGCCGTCAAATCGGCCGTCCGGAAACGCCAGTCGCAGAAAATCCATCTCGTATGCTTCCAGCCCCTTCTCTCGGCACAGTCGTACCATCTCCGGCGAAAGATCCGTGCACACCACCTTCATTCCACCGTCCTGGAAGAAGCGCCCTGCCTGCCCCGTACCGGCCCCAATCTCCAACAGTGACGTCATACCTTCCGCCTGCAAACACTGCAAAAACTGCGACCACAGCCCCACCTTCCACTCCTGGACCGGATTCGCATCCCGCTGTTCGGCTTTCGCATCGTAAGCGCGCTTGAGATCAGCAGAGACACTGCAATAGTCTGTCACGGAGCCCCCGCACCTCCTTTCTCTCTCAGGAGGGTTCGGCCTGGCCCGAGACTGACTGTTCGAAAAACCCCGGCCCGGGCTGGGCCAGCATGCGTGCCAAAGGCCGCAGTTCCATCCACCACTGCTCAAGGGGCCGCTGATGAACCTCGTCCATCAGCCTGGGAATCCGATAGAGCGGGGTAGAGGTGACGTCGCCCTCCTCAATCCCCAGACAAACGGCCCCAACATCCGAATATCGCCTTGCCCCAGGGCGGCTCGCCGCCTCTCCGATGATTCGCACCGCTTCCCAGGCAAGTCGCGCCGCTAGGATGCGGTCGAACGGGGACGGATTGCCGCCTTGCTGCAGATGTCCCAGTATAGACTGGCGCACCTCGAAAAGGTCTCCCCCTTCCTCTTCGAAGAGTGCGGAAATGAAGGAAGTTGTGTAGAAGGAGTTTGCAGCTTCGTTCCGTATCATAAGCCCCAAACGCTTGCCCTGCTGGAATCCCTGCTTCAGGAGCTCAATGTCACGTTCGAGGTCCTTGAGCGTAATCCCCTCCTCGTGCAGATAGACGCGTTCCGCCCCCGTGGCGATCGCGCTCATCAGGGCCAGATACCCGCAGAACCGTCCCATCACTTCGACGATGAAGCACCGGTTCAGGGCCACTGCGGACTGCTTTATCTTGTCGACCACTTCCACGATGCTGTTCAGGGCTGTGTCAGCGCCTATACTCAGCTCCGAGCCTGGCAGATTATTGTTAATGCTGGCAGGGATGCAAATTATGGGTATGTCAAACGCCGGGAAGTTATGTCGCTCTTCGTACAATTTGTGAGCAGCGTGATACCCCGCCCAACCCCCTATCATCACGATCGCATCCACCTGACGTTTCTCGAGCACCTGCGCCGCCGCGTACAGCTCCGCACCCTCCGGGGTTTTGCGGCTGCTTCCAAGCTCCGACCCGCCGGTCGGCGCCCAACCGTTGACCGTCATCCAGTTCATCTCTTGGATGTCGTCGTCGATCAGGCCCCGGAATCCCCACTTGACACCCAGCGGTATATGGCCGTTATCCTCCAGCATGCGTACGACCGCACGCGTCGCCGCATTCATTCCCGGCGCCGGCGCCCCGCCCGTCATAACTGCAACCCGCAGTCGTCGCTTATTCGGTTGCGGCGGTCGTGGGTTGGCGCGAATGAGCGTTCGCAAAATGCGGAAGGAGTCCTTGTAGGCCTTGCCCCGGTACTCCATCGCCTCATCAAACATGCATTCGTGGATACATCTGCCAACTTTCAGCGTCTGGTCCACGCACTCCGCCAGAGAGCTGTGAACAATCTTGTTGTTCTCTATCCCAATCAGTACCGCTTCATCGCTTGGTCCGGCCTGCAGGACCGTTTCCGCTGCCGCCGCCCCTAGCAATGTCGCCATAACCCGGTCGGAGGCGCTGGGAGAGCCGCCGCGCTGCACGTGACCGAGAACCGTCACCCGTGCCTCTTCGCCCAGGTACTTGGTCAGCACCTCTTCTACATAGCCGCTGGAGATCGGGTTGCCGTGACGGTCCTGCGCCCCCTCTGCAACCACCACAATACTGTCCCTCCGGCCCATCTCTCGGCCCTGGCGCAAGATCGAGCACATCCTCTCTTCCCACGCATCCAGATTCGGCGGGCTCTCCGGAATCAGCGCAAAATCCGCCCCCGAAGCCAGCGCGCCCATCAGCGCCAGATGGCCGCAGTGATGACCCATCACCTCGACCACAAAAGTGCGTTGGTGACTGGCAGCCGTGCTCGTGATCGCGTCTAGCGCTTCGGTGATGCGGTGCAACGCGGAGTCCGTTCCGATCGAATGGTCCGTTCCAAACATGTCATTGTCGATCGAACCGACCAGACCCGCGACCGCAAGGAATCCGTACTCCTCCTTAAACGAAAGTTCCAGGCGTCCCTCGGCCGCCAGCTCCTCCACCAACGAGCCCCACTCCTCCCGCAGGACCTGCGCACCGGTCAAGCTGCCGTCGCCGCCGATCACAATCAATCGGTTGATGCCTTGCAGAAGCAAATTGTATACCGCCTCTTTTCGCCCTTCCCTTTCGAGAAAACCCGGGCTTCTGGCCGTCCCCAATAGGGTTCCACCCTGCTGCAGCACCCCTCCCACCGAGTCCCAGTTGAAGGGCCGTATCAGGCTTCCGCCCTCAATCATCCCCTGAAACCCTTCGAATATCCCGTATACTTCCGCCCTCCTCTCCAACGCCGCGCGCACCGCCGAACGTACAGCCGCATTCATGCCCTGCGCGTCGCCTCCGCTTGTGAGGACCCCAAGACGAACTGTCTTTGCCATGTGCCGCCCTCCTATTGCGGCAAAACTGCCGCCCTGCGCTTTTCCGCAGTGGCGCCATCAATTTCACCAGGATTATAGCATGTAGCAAGCTATTTTCGTACCTCGTCTTTCTGCATGGGGGCATCCCCAATTTGGGGGCGGATTTCCCTTACCTCTGGCAGCAGCGGTGCCGCAGTCACTCCCAGTTCAAATCTGAGGCAGGGATTGCATAGTCTCTGACCACCGACAACTGACCACTAACTACTGACCACTGTAGTTCTGGGCGGTCGGGGCGATTAGGGCCGCCCATTTTGGGGGGGGGGGGGCGCGCCCCCCCCCCCCCCCCCCCCCCACCAACGCCCCCCCC
>JAPPKT010000443.1 GCA_028819675.1 Caldilineaceae bacterium
GAGCGCTACAATGGCATTGTAGAGGTCAAGGGTTCAAGTCCCTTTAGCTCCACCAATATGTAGAGCGGCCAGAAGCGTCTTATTGCGGCTTTGGACAAGGGTAAAGGAGTAGGCGGGGTGGCCAGCAAGAGGTCTAAAGGAGCAGCAAAGGTTGCGGAGAAAGCAGCCGACGAAGGGGCCGGCGCGAAGCCGGTTCTTTTGTCTGGGGGCAATCCGCAGATTGCAAAGGCGGACGGGGATGCGCCGGTGCAGGCGTACATTGCGGCGATGCCGGGATGGAAGAGCGAGCTGGGGCGGCGTCTGGATGCGTTGATCGTGGAGAACGTGCCGAACGTACGCAAGGCGGTGCGGTGGAATTCGCCGTTTTACGGCATTGAGGGCATGGGATGGTTTCTGAGTTATCACGTTTTTACGCGTTACGTGAAGGTGACTTTTTTTTACGGGGCTTTGCTGGATCCTCTTCCACCGGGCGCGGGCAAGGACAAGGACGCGCGCTGGTATGACATTTACGAGGAGGAGTTTGACGAGGCGCAGACGGCGGAGTGGGTGCGCCAGGCTGCTGCGATCCCTGGGTGGGACGGCTTTGACACGCTGAAGAGTTAGATGGTGGTTTTTGCGGTTGTGGTCTGCGCAGTGTTGGTTGGCAAAGGGTGCCTGTAATCCGGTAGGCGGGAGGTTTTCGGAGAGTCTGTGCGGGGTGGGATGCTCGCCGTTTCTCTGTAGAATCTTCCAGCGTAAGTGTGCCGTGCAGTTCCCTTCGCGTTGACGGACTTTGCAGATTCGGATCGTTTTGCGGACGGGGATGGACTAGCTGGATTTGGGGTGAGAGTTCGTGGAAGAGCACCGCAGGCACGAGTTGAGGGACCGGTTCAGGGAGTTGGCGGAATATCTGAACCGGAAGTTACATGTCGGCCGGCTTGACGAGTGGGAAGAGCTGGACATGACCATACCCCAGATCAAGACACTGGTCCTCCTGGAAGAGGCGGGCCCATTGCGCATGGGCAACATTGCCAGTTACCTGGGGCGAGCGCTTTCGGCTACAACCACGGTTATGGACCGCCTGGTAGAGAAAGGGCTGGTGGACCGGGTATCCGATCCGAGAGACCGGCGGGTCGTGATCTGCAGATTGACGGAATCCGGGGAGCGGGAGATAGACCGGTTCTGGCAGATTGGGCAGGAGCGACTCGATGGGTTGGCGGACCGTTTGGATGATGAGGAGTTGGCGACGGTGGTGAAGGCATTGGAGACGATCCGCCGGGCGGAAGATGAGGTTCAGAGAACGTATGCCTCGATGCAGTTGAATGTAGAGTAAGGTTCGCGAGCCGACTGCCCCCTTTGTGCAGGTATCTGCCTATTGAATCGACGGAAACGGAACCGTATCTTCTTTTGCCGGCTTGTCCGGCGAGTGGGCCGCCACAGCGGCCTTGTTGAACCCCCTTTTTCACCTGTCCGGCGCGGAATATTCTCTTGAGTGACCCGGTCGGATAGGCCTCAATCTCCTGATATTGTTGCCAATCCGGGCAAAAAGTACCTATAATGGTCACATCAGGACGACGGACGCCCGCCGGGCGTTTGCGGTAACCCCTCTCGGAAAAACAAGTACCTGATTTTGCGGCGAAAGTTAAACCGTTTACGATCGCTGCAGATCGGGTGTGTGCGGCCGTGTTGCGGCTGGGTGGGGACAGGCTGCAGCCAGGGCGCAGTGCGCGATGACGGGCGTTGCGACGCTCCGCGAGGGAGCGGGGGTCAACCAGACAAAGGAGCAAGTAGCGATGACGACGAAGCGCGGTTTCGGTTCCGGAGTTTTGCACTGGGTCGGCCTGCTGGCGGTGCTGATTCTGGCCGGTGCGTGTGTGCCGGTGGACTATGAGACGCCTGCGCTGGGCACGGTGGTGGTTGGCGGCGGGGAGGAGATCCAGATTCGTGCATTGGGGGCGTTGACGCGTGCGGGTGAACTGGGGGTGCCGAGCCAGCGGGGGGTAGGGCTGGCGGTCGCGGACTATGGGCCGATCAAGGGGCATGGTGTGAGCATGGGCGCCGGCCTGGACTCGCTATGCAGCGCGGAGGGCGGTGCGGCGGCAGCGCGGACGGTGTTGGGCGACCCGCGGGTGGTTGGCGTGATCGGGACATCGTGCTCGGTGGCGGCTGCGGCGGCGGCTCCTATTTTGAGCGAGGCCGGTTTGGTGATGGTGGCGCCGTCGACGACTTCGCCGTCGCTGACATCGGATCTGCGGGGCGGTGCGGGGTCGAACCATCATCCCGGGTATCATCGCGTCGCGAGCAACGATCTTTACCAGGCGGAGGCGGTGGCCGATTTTGTTTACAACGAGTTGGGCCTGCGCAGGATGGCGGCTGTTCATGACGGGGACCCGTATACGTCGGGCCTGACGGCGGCGTTCAAGGCGGCGTATGAGGAGTTGGGGGGCATGGTGGCGGTGGCGATGGTGAACAAGGGGGACACCGATATGCACCCTGTTCTGACTGAAATTGCCGCGGCCAGCCCCGAGGGCCTGTTTCTGCCGATATTTCCGGAGGAGGCGGGGCCGATATTGCGCCAGAGCAGCGAGGTAGAGGGGCTGGCGGGGTTGGTGCGCATTGGAGGCGGCGGCCTGCTGGTTTCAGAGTTTCTGGCGTTGCCGGAGTCGGAGGGCTTCTATTTTGCGGGTCCGACGTTGGATTTCGGCGCCAATGTAAACGGTGTGACGGGGCGGAGCGGCGACGAGCTGAACGCGGCGTACCAGCAGCGGTACGGTGAACATTCGACGTCGGCTTACCTTGCGCATGCGTACGACGCGACGACGATGCTGCTGCGTGCGATCGAGGAGGTGGCGGTTGTGGTGGGCGATGCGCTGTATATCGACCGGGCCAAATTGAGGGAGGCGCTGGGCGGTACGGGCGGTTTCAGCGGCATTATCGGCACGATCTCTTGTGACGAGTTCGGTGACTGCGGCACGGGCCGCGTTCAGATATCGCAGCACACGGATTCGACGATGACCGACGTTGAAGGTCTGCCGGTTGTCTACCGGTACGCGCCGTGAGCGCGGCACTGATTGAAAATTTTTCGAACCAAGGAGTGAATATATGTTGAAGACAGACCGGCCCGGCAGCGGGCTGTTGCGCTGGCCGATTTTGGTGCTTGCGCTGCTTGTGAGCGGCGCGTGCATTCCTGAGAATATGGTGGGGAGCCCGCTGGGGACGGTAGTGGTGGGCCCCGGCGAGGATATTCAGATCCGGACTGCATTTGTGCTTTCGAGCATCGGCGAGCTGGGATCTTCGACGCAGCGTGCGGTTGCGATGGCGCTGGAGGACTACGGGCCGATCAAGGGGCACGAGGTGACGATGGGTGCGGGTCTGGACTCGCTGTGCACGCCGGAGGGCGGCGCGGCGGCGGCGCAGACGGTGGTGGGAGACGGGCGTGTGGTGGGCGTGATCGGCACTTCGTGCTCGGCGGCGGCGGTGAAGGCGTCGCCGATACTGAGCGAGGCCGGGTTGGTGTTGATTTCGCCGACGAATACGGCGCCGTCGCTGACATCGGACCTGCGGGGCAATGCGGGCGCCGACCACTATGCGGGCTATTACCGCACGGCCAATAACGACCTTTACGAGGCGGAGGCGGTAGCGGCGTTCGCGCACCACGACCTCGGCCTGCACGAGATGGCGGTAATTCATGACGGCGATCCCTACACTTCGGGCCTGGCTAATGCGTTTGCGGCAGTGTTCGAGCAGGGGGGCGGCAGGGTTACGATTGCGACGGTCAGCAAGGGGCAGACGGATATGATGGCTGTGCTGACCGAGATTGCCGCGGCAAACCCGGAAGGTCTGTTTCTGCCGTTATTTCCGGACGAGGCCGGCGAGATCGTGCGGCAGATGGGTCAGGTGGCGGGATTGGAGGATGTGGTTGTAATCGGCGGCGCGGCGTTGGTGGATTTCGAGTTTCTGGCGATACCGGAATCGGAGGGCATGTATGTGGCCAGCCCGGAACTGAATTTCGAAACGAGCGTAAACGAGGCAACCGGAAAGAACGGAGGCGACGTCGCGGCGGCGTATAAGGAGAAGTACAATGCGCCGCCTGGCTCGGTGTACATGGCACACGCGTATGACGCGGCGACGCTGCTGCTGCGGGCGATTGAGGAGGTTGCGGTTGTGCAGGGGGATGCACTTTATATCGACCGGGCGCGGTTGCGGGAGGCGTTGACGGGCACGGCGGATTTCAGCGGCATCGTTGGCGAGCTTTCTTGTGATGAGTTCGGCGACTGCGGGACAGGCGTTCTTCACATCGTACATCACACCGATTCCACGATCACGGATGTAGAGAGCCTGGAGATTGTGTACAGTCACCTGCCGGGGGAGGACAATTAGAGGTCAGTGAAGATTATAAGCCGGTGAAAGCAGGGCGGGTCAGGTGCAGGTTGATGGTGAGAATGGGGCTGATATAGTGGGTGGACGGCATATATGAAAGAGGTGACGCTTTATACGGACGGCGCGTGCAGCGGGAATCCGGGTCCTGGGGGATTTGGGGTTGTGCTGCTATTCGGTGGGCACAGGAAGGAGTTGTGGGGCGGGTATCGGAGGACGACGAATAACCGGATGGAGCTGCTGGCGGTGATCAAGGGGCTGGAGGCTTTGAAGGAGCGGTGCAGGGTCACTCTGTACAGCGATTCGAAGTATGTGCTGGACGGGCTGACGAAGGGCTGGGCAGGCAGGTGGCGGGCGAACGGCTGGCGGCGCAACAGGAAGGGCGAGCTTGCGGTCAATCCGGACCTGTGGACACGGCTGCTGGACCTGTGTGGCGGGCACGAGATGCGCTACCAGTGGGTGAAGGGTCATGCGGGCGATGTGGAGAACGAGAGGTGTGACGAGCTTTCGAACCAGGCGCTGGCGCGCCCAAATCTGGGCGTCGATGAACAGTATGAAGGCGGGGAGCGGGGGCCGGGCCGTTCGCTTTTCGACGCGGGGTCGTAGGTGCGGCGGGACCGGTCCAGTGCGAACGTTGCACTGCGCTGACTGAATAGGAAATCTGGAAACCTCATAGATAACCGGACGCGCCGGCCATACGCGTATGGCCGGCGCTCGCTGAAATCAAAGGCGAATCAGCGTTATGACCAGACCGCCAATTCCCAGAGGGCCGGAGGAAGTTACCGCCCAGTGGATGCAACAGGCACTGACTGCTGGCGGCGCTTCAGGGCTTCCTCCTGTCAGAGAGATTGCTTGGGAGGAGATTGGCAGCGGCGTCGGTTTCCTGGGCACGATTCTGCGCTGCCAGCTCCGGTATGGCGATCCGAAGGCAGCGACTGAGCCGACTTGCTGCGCTCCGAGAACCGTCATCGTGAAGTTGCCCAGTCCGCTTGCCAAGAACCGGCGTCTGGGCAGACGTCTGGGGTTACACAGACGGGGATACGACTTCTACAGGCTGATCGCGCCTCAGGCGCCGGTACGGTCGCCGGCTTTACTTTATGGTGATTATGAAGCCGGCAGCGATCGCTTTGTGCTGGTGCTGGAAGATTTCGGAGATTGGCAAACGGTGAGCCATTTCGACGGCGCCAGCGCGGAGCAGACTCGACGCGCGATCCGCGCGATCGCCAGGCTGCACGGTACCTACTGGAACAAAACCGATCAGCCGCCACTGAACGCGTTTACCGATTCCTTTTCGTCCAGACGCAGAATACTGATTCAGCTGGTCTATCTTGCGAACCTTGTGCCCACGCTGGAAAGGTTTGGAAGCTTTTTCTCGGAAGATATGCGCCGTCTGGCCGAGACCTACGCTTCTCGCATCGACAGCCAGATCGTTCGTGTCGCGGCCGGACCGAAGACGCTCAGCCACGGCGACTTCCGGTTGGACAATATCTTCTTTGCGGCCGACGGCGGGGACGAAATCGCGATCATTGACTGGCAGGTGAGCGGATTGAGGAGCCCCCTGTTCGATGTGGCCTATTTTCTGGTGGGGAGCGTTACGACGGAGGTGCGCCGCCAGATCGAGCACGAGGTGCTGGAAGAGTACACCGCAATCATCGGTGAGATGGGGGTGGAGGGGTTCACGTTCGAGGCGTGCTGGCGGCTGTACCGCGAGCACTCGCTTGCCAACCTTTTGGTTGTGGTCCTGGCCTGCGGCGGTCTGACCCTGGAAGACGAGGCGCGCCGGCGGGTGGTGGAGGTGGGGCTGCAGCGTGTGCTGACGGCGGTTGAGGATTTGGATGGCGGTGAGTGTGTGCCGGGGCCGGTGCCGTTGTTCAGTCGCGGGGGCGCGTTGGCGGCTTTTTCGCGGGGTGCGTATGGTGTGGTGAAGGCGTTGCGGGGGTAGGGGGCGACAGAGGTCGATGTCGGAAGGGGCATGGGATGCCCGCTGACTTCCCGTCGATCTTGACGAACCATGTTACACTTGTTCTGCCAAGATCAGAGGAGTAGATCGTAACATGCCACCCGAAAACAAGAACACGGCAGAGACCGTAACGCCAACGGACAAAGACCTGATACTTCTTTATCACACCTTCTGTCAAGAGAAGTGGTGCGCCTCGTGGCTGTCCGATGCCGAATCCATGCGCGATGAATTTATCGCCTGGCTGCGAGAGAAGCATGCGTCTGCGCCGAACCGAATCGATGAATGGGATGCGTGCTCTTACGAGATCGACGAGGTGCCTGCGCTCGGGGAAATCTTTGCAGATGCGCTTGGACTGCGTGTAGAAGCGATTGAAACAGCAGCGCAGAGAGTGACAGGTGTGGAAATCGGCGCGGGCAGAGTGACAGCGCATCTCATCGATGGGCGAGTGATTTCGGCGCCGCTGCTCTGGTATCCGCGGCTGGCCCATGCTACGCAGGAGGAGCGTAACGGTTGGGAGCTGCGCGACGGCGGGCAGCGTATTCACTGGCCTGAATTGGACGAGGAGATCAGCATAGAGGGAATGCTGGCGGGACAGCCGGTGGGAGAGAATCGGCGATTGTTCGGGGAGTGGCTCGAAGCGATCAAGGCCGTGAAAGGAATGGAGATGTTCGAGGATCGACTGGCCAGAGAGAAGAAGGCTGAGGCTGGGATAGGGAGTGAGTTGTAGCGGAACATGCGCCAACCTATTGCCCTTGAAACACTTTTCAGGCTATGATGGTGGACATACAGACGGAGGGGAAGCATAGAATTCTTTTCCCTGCTTCTGCATAGGAGGGACCATCATGCTAGACGTACAGACCAAACTCACATACGCCGACTATTTGAGGACGGCGGACGACGAACGCTACGAGCTTCTCAGTGGAGAGTTGGTAATGTCTCCATCCCCCAAAGAGATACACCAATACATCCTGGGGAGGCTGTTCCTCCGGTTGGGCACGTTCATTTATGGGCGCAACCTGGGGAGGGTCTATTGTGCCCCTTTCGATGTCGTACTTTCGGATACTGACGTGGTGCAGCCGGACCTGCTGTTTGTCTCCAATAGTCGAGAGAGCATAATCACGGAGGAAGACGTGCGGGGCGCGCCGGATCTAGTGGTGGAAATCCTGTCCCCCGCAACAGCCGAGCGAGACAGAACAGTTAAGCTCGACCTCTATGCTCGCTACGGGGTGCGGGAATATTGGATTGTGGATCCTGACGATAAGAAGATTACGCTTTTTCTGAAAAGCGAGAGCCGTTTGGAGGTTGTAGGCATCTACGAGGCGGAGGAGAGTTTGCGCTCACCCACGCTGGCGGGGTTCAGTATCGCATTGCGGGAGATTTTCTAAGGTGTAAGCAAAGGGCTGGAATGCCCCAATGCGATGTGATGGCCGTGATACAGAAAGGCCCCGCTGTCAGCAGCGGGGCCTTTTGCATTTCCTGACATGCTCTTCTATGGGAGCGGCCGGTTTACTGTGTGACGTGGGGGACGCCTGCGAGCGAGCCGACCAGCTTCACTGCGCTGCGGTGGACCCAGACCGGTGCATCGAGGCCGGGCAGTTGGATGCGGAGCCATTGGGGATCGGGGCCGATGCCGGTGATGCTGGCCCATGTGCCCTTGGGCAGGAGGGCGGTGGCACTGTGCTCGGTGCCCGGACCGGACCGGGCGTAGACGGCGCCCGGCTGGACGAGTACGGCCGGCTGCGCTGCAATTTCAGCCGCGGTCACGCGTCTGACGCCCTCCACGGAACCTCTGACCTCGGTCATGTGACAGTAGATCCAGACCAGTGAGCTGTGCCCTGGCAGTTCGACCAGTATCCAGTCGCCGGTCGGGTCGATGCCGAAGATGCGAGCCTGCGTCCCCTGCGGCACGATGGCGACCACGTCGTACTCCAGGCCCGGACCCGAGCGCACGTTCATGGTGATGGGCTGGGTGACGGCGATGGGCCGGTCGTCCGGGGCGGGCGGGAAGAAGTCGGTGACGCCGTAGCGGGGGATGCCGGCGAGCGAGCCTACGGCCACCTTGACAAAGTCGCGGATTACCCAGACGGGTTCGTCAAAGCCGGGGACGATGATCTGGTACCAGATATTGGGCGGGCAGTCGCCGACGGCGATGATTTCGGCCCAGGTCCCTCCAGGGATCGTGGCAACGATGTCGTAAGCGAGGCCGGGGCCGGAGTAGGCGAAGACGGCGTAGGTCTGGACAAGGGCGGCAGGCTGCCGGGAGATCTCAGTCTCGGTGATGCGGCGGACGTTGGCCAGCGGGCAGTCTGCCACGACCAGGTCGCGGTAGACCCAACCGAGGGAGCTGAACCCATCGAGTTCGACCTGCAGCCATTCGCCGCTGGGATCGATGCCGACAACTGCGACCTGTGTGCCCTGGGGCAGGGTAGTGAGGACATCGTAATCGATGCCGGGGCCGATGCGCACGTTCATGACCTCGGGCTGGATGGTTGCGATAGGTCTGCTGCCGGTGGCGCCGGCGATGGGGAGCTTGGCGAGCTCTTCGGCGGAGACGGTGGGGACGTTGGCGAGCGATCCATCGACGGTGACCAGGCTCTGGTAGATCCAGACGGGTATGTCGAGGCCGGTTATTTCGACCTGGTACCATTGGTTGCGGGGGTCAACGCCGATGATGGTGGCGCGCGTGCCATGGGGCAGGGTGGTGATGACGGTGTAGGCCAGTCCGGGCCCGAGGCGGGCGTTCATGCTATGCGGCTGGGTGACGGCCTGGGGAATGCTGCCGGGGGTCATGGTCTGGCGGAGAGCGGCGAGCCAGGTGATCAGGTCGCTGTGTTCCTGGCAGCTCCAGACGGTACGGTCGCCGGCGTAGTGGTCGGGCGTGTCGTCGTCGGTGTCGTCGTCGTCGGTGTCGTCGCCGTCGGTGTCGTCGCCATCGGTGTCGTCGTCGGTGTCGTCGCCGTCGGTGTCGCGACCGTCGGTGTCGGTGTCGCCTGTGTCACCCCTCACGTCGGGTGTCGCATCCGGATTGGTCGGATTGTCCAAATCGATAACAACGATAATTTCCCAGAGATCGTCCGGCAGGCCACTTGTGGGCGGGACCGTGGACGTTGGGGTAGCCGTGGGCGTCTGCGTGGACGTTGGCGTTGGCAGAGCGGTGGCGGTCGGCGTCGACGTGGGATTGCCGTCGGTGTCGTCGCCGTCGGTGTCGCGACCGTCGGTGTCGGTGTCGCCTGTGTCACCCCTCACGTCGGGAGTCGCATCCGGATTGGTCGGATTGTCTATATCGATAACAACGATGATTTCCCAGAGATCGGGCGGGAAGTCACTTGTGGGCGGGATCGTGGGGCCTCCCGTAGGCGTGGCAGTCGGTGTGAGGGTTGGGAACAGGTTACCTGACGGCGTAGCTGTGGCGGTCGGTGTTGGCAGGCCGGAAGCGGTCGGCGTATGGGTAGCGGTCGGTGTCGGGTCATTTTGCGTCGGGTCATTCTGCGTTGGGGGCGGCGCGAAGGAGATATCGGCCGTGGGTGTGGGCGTAGGTGTCGGTACTGTGGCTGCCGTGGCGGTCGGCGTAGATGTCGGCTGCTTTTGGCGTGGTGGCTGGTTTTGCGGCGGCGTCTGTCTTCGTCGCGGCGGATTGGTGGCGGTCGCGGTCGGTTCAGGTGTGTTGGTATTGGTCGCCGTAGCGGTTGGCTGCTGTTGTGGCGGCTGCTGTTGTGGCGGCGGGTTTTGCCGAGGCGGATTGGTGGCGGTCGCGGTCGGTTCGGGCGTGTTCGTATTGGTGGCCGTAGCGGTCGGCTCGGGTGTATCGGTAGGCGTGGCCGTCGGCTGATTTTGCGGCGGATTATTTTTCGACGGATTGTCGGCGGCCGCGGTGGGCGTGGCCGTGGCGGTCGGCTCGGGCGTATCGGTAGGCGTGGCCGTCGGCTGGTTCTGCGGCGGGTTATTTTTGGTCGGCGGCTGGTTTTGCGGCGGATTATTTTTGGTCGGCGGCTGGTTCTGCGGCGGGTTA
>JAPPKT010000046.1 GCA_028819675.1 Caldilineaceae bacterium
CCTTTTTTCGCCAAACCCCCCTTTTTCCCCCCCGGGGGGGGGGGGGGGGGTTTTTTCGGCGGGGGGGGGGGGGGGGCGCGCCCCCCCCCCACATGGGAGGGCCTAATAGGCCCGACCGCCCAGAAAAGAGGTAGTCAGTAGTCAGAGCCGGTGCTTATTCTGGCGGAAACTGGAATGGGAACTGACCGTGGCTTGGTTGCTTCCAGAGGTATGCGACTGTTCGGCCCCATTTTGGAATGCACCCCTGTGCCAAGTTGGTCCGAACGAGGCGTGAAAGCGTTTCAGATACTGAACAGTTCTCGAGAAGAAACCAGAGCAATGCCGAGGAATGCACAAGCGTCAGGTTGCACCCATGATGTGGGGTGGGGAGAGAAGGATACGGGCCCGGGCGCACTGTACACAACGAATGGGAACAGTGTCCTATCGGGCCCGCACGAGTCTGTGTCAGCAGCCAGGCGGCTGGCTTTTGCCGTCCGTCCTAGCGGAGTTCGTATGTGATTTCCAACTGCATTGTCAGATTCAGTTCGCCTGGGCTGATAGGACCGGAGCCACCTCCCATCTCGGCTGCTGCCATCCTTGAGAAGTTCCCGCCGAAGAAGCCTCCGCCCTGGCCAATTATCTCGCTGATTCCCATTACTTCGCCGACGTCTACGCCGATGAGCTGGGCCAAGTCTACTGCCTTGTCATAGGCGTCTGCGACCGCCTTTGCGCGGGCTTCTGACTCTACCGAAGCTGGATCCGCCAAGCTGAAATCTACTCCATAGATATTGTTCGCTCCGGCGTCGATCGCCGCATCCAGCACATCGCCGATGCTCTCCAGGTCCTGGATCGTGATGAAGACCGTATTGACTACTCGATAGCGAACCTCGTCCTCATTCAACATTCCGCCCGGCCCAAACCGCTCGGCAAAGATGCTGAAGTGTCTGGTCTGAATATCCATCTCATTGATATTCTGTGACAGCAGGGCAGCCTGGACCTTTTCCATAATGGACCGGGCTGCAGCGCTGGCCTCTTTCACCGTAGGGCGTACTACCTCCACACCTATTGAAGCCGTGGCGATGTCAGGTTGGATGCTGACGGTGCCTTCCCCTACAACCGTGACCGAATGGGTATGCGGGACGGCGAGCCTTTGCTCGCGGGCCATGGCCGAAGGCGCAGGTTGCGCTGTACTGACTACGAATACCGCAATCAGGATCAGGGATGTCGTCGCTACCAGGCCAATGGCAGTATTTGCCGAGAATTTCGCTTTCATATTGCAGTCTCCCCTTGAAACGCAAGTCATCCGTGCCACTACTGGAGATCTCTGTACAACTACTATGACGACGCTACAGCTTAAAGAGTTTCATTCCTTTTGGCGTTGACTTCGCTGCTCCCGGTTCTACTGATTCTTGTGCGTGTGATAGGATCGTCTCTATCATGCCTGCTCGACTTTCAGCGTCGCCAAGTTACCTGTTTGTTTCGGTCCTGCTTTTTCTTTTGGCGGCGGGGTGGCTGGCTACTACTGGTGATGAGGCCGGTAGTCCGGCCGCAGCAACAGTTGCAAATCGGTTAGACAACGGCGCAGTCGCATCGATGGACAGCCCAGTCTTTGCTTTCGAACCGGGCTGGCACGTCTCTGTCGAAGGGGCAGACACGACCGAGCCGGACGAGCCATGGACGCAGCCGTCGGGGCGGATGACCTTCGAATACAGTGGCCGAGAACTCGCACTGCAGTTAGCCTTGGGAGACTATTGGGGCTACATTTTCGTGACGGTAGACGGACGTCCCGCCAACCGCCTGCCCACTCTTTGGGGAAATTCTGACAGTGGCGGCCAACCTGGCGGCTACCTGCCACTCTTTGCCCCGGAAAAGGAGACCGAGGCCGGTCCGGCTACTGAGTGGGTTGTCGTTCACCGGGCTTCCAACGACGGGCCTCACCAGGTGATAGTCGAAGTATGGCGCGGTTGGGGCCAGACCGTCCTGCGAGCCGTGGCTGTGGACGCGATGCCGGCTGTTTCCCGGCCAGAGTGGCCTGCCATCCTACTGGCCCTGATCGGAGGCTGGCTTGCCGTCGCCTGCGCCGGACCGATTCTCGAAAGGGTTATGGCGGCCAGACGGCTGTCAGGGGAAGGCGCCACTAATGCCGCACTCGCGCCGGAGGGCAGACGAGGTCGTGGGATAGCGCAGATTTGGGCACGCCGTTTCGCCCGGCTAATCACCTATGTGCCATGGAAATACGCAATCGGCATGGCCGTTGCCGGTGTCGCGTTGATAGGAACTGGGATTGTCGCCCAGAACTGGGTACTCACCGACGCGGGGCTGGTCATGCTCGGCGTCGCGGGGCTGCGGCGACCGGTCCTATGGACCGGGGCACTCCTCTTTGGGCTTCCCTTCTACCTGCATCCCCTGCCTTTCCTGCCTGGTCGGGCGCTCAATCTGATCGAACTCGGAGTTTACGGCGGCTTGGGCCTCACAGTGGCGAGGCTTCTCATTTTGCAGGGCCGCCAACGGACATCGGGACAGCAGCCAACTGCTCTTGACGCGCGCCACCGGATCTTCTTCCTGCTCGTTTCTTTCGCCCTCGTTGCCGCTTTTGCGGCTGAGCAGGAAGGTGTAGCGTTACGCGAGTGGCGCACCCTCTTCCTCAGCGCCGGCCTCTTTGCGCTCTTGTTACACGAGACCTTGGGCAGAGACGACGACCCCGGTGCCGCTCGGACCTTTCTCGCGTTCTGCTGGTTGGCAGGCGGGGCGGTAGTCGCTACTGCCGGCCTCTGGCAGTACGTCACGGAGCAGAACATCATCCAGGCCGAGGGCGTCAACCGGATACGGGCTTTTTACGGTTCGCCCAATAATCTAGGCTTATACCTGGAGCGGACTGCGGCGATGGGTCTGGCTATGGGTATATTCGGGACGTTGAAGGCCGGGAACGAGAGAAACGGGGAAACTCCGACGCGGCTAGAGAGACTCCCCCTCCTGGGGTCCTGGAAGAGTGCACCGATGCCGGCACGCTGTGCGCTTCTCCTGACCATTCCTCAACTGTTGGCACTTCTCTTGACTTTCAGCAAAGGAGCGATCTTCCTTGGCCTGCCGGCGATGTTGCTGGCTCTGGCCATCGGGGGGAGGCGCCTTCTGGCCGCGCCGGGCCTGGGTCTGTCGAGGCGATGGGGTTGGGGCCTAGCCGCCGTGGCAGCGGCTATGGTTCTGGGGTTGATCCCATTCCTGGGCACGGAACGTTTTCGCAGCCTCCTGGACTTCCGTCCTGAGGGTACGGCTGGCATTCGCCTCAGTCTCTGGCGCAGCAGTGCGCAGATGGCCCTGGATCATCTCTGGCTGGGGGTGGGTCCGGACAACTTTCTTTACAGCTATCGGAGCGGCTATATACTGCCGGCTGCCTGGCGAGATCCCAGCCTCAACCATCCCCATAACGTCGTACTCGACTGGTGGACACGACTAGGTTTGCCTGGCCTCGCTCTGGCTGCGGCCTGGCTGTGGCTGGGGCTTCGCTCTCTTTGGAGGGCGGCAACATTTGATGCCATTGCCGTAGGGGGGTTGGGAGTCGTCGCGGCCGCGTTAGGACACGGGCTGATCGATGCATCGTATGCACTGCCGGATCTGCTTATCGTGTGGGTCTTTTTGCTGCATCTCTTCTCGCCGCGGGCAACGTCTGGTGCAGTGGCCCCTCCGGAGGAGCCGCAGCCAGCGTCGCGATAGCTTTTGCTGTATTCCACTGCGCTTCTGACTGGTGAAAGGGGTTGACTTACAGCGTCCGCAGACGGCTCAGGCTCCAGCGGTAGGTGTGGTTGTCGGGGATCTTGCAGTCGCTGAAACGAAAGCAGTAGAAGGAGTAATAGAGGTCAATTCGTTGCCAGCTATGTGCACCGTATTTTTCGGTTATCCGGCGGCGCAGAAACTTGAAGTCCGACTCGGTTACAAAGTCATAGATTAGGCAGAAGTAGTAGGCACCAGCCAGATCCATCAGCGGATCACCGATCACTGTCAACGGGCTGAAGTCCACGACTGCCGTCAGGATTCCTCGGTCGTCGCACAGGACATTGCCGGGGAAGTAGTCGCCATGGACCAGGCACTTCTGCGGCTGTGGCGGTAAACTGCCGAGGTCTCGAAAGAACTCGTCCACGATGCGGTCAACATCGGCCAGGTCCTCGTGCAAATCGGTGTAGGAACGCGTCAGGGTTGCCTCGATGCGCGCCTGCAGGAAGCCGGGCCAGGTCTCCGCGGAAATCGCCTCCTGTGGGTTCAGGGGTTCGCCAAAAGGCAGGTTCGGCATATGAACAGCGTGCAAGGGAGGAAGGCCGTCCAAGAAGGATGCAAAAGCGCTGCGCCGTTCGCCAGGCGTCAGGCGGGGAAGGAGCTCTGCAAAGTCCTGGCCCGGAAGCCGCCTTTCGACATGATAGTGTATCTCCCCAACCGTGCCGTATTCGCAAATGAGGGGTACTGCGTAAGGAAATGAGAATCTTTGAAGCTGCTCCGAAAAGCGCTGCAACAGCGAAAGGTATCCTGGTTCCTGCTGTTCGTTGTGGATTTTCAGAACGCGCCCGCCGCCGATGTCGTACAGGGAGGAGGTCATTCCTCTCCCCACCAACGGGGCGCTTTCGACTTTCAGATGGCGCAATACCCTGGCTAGCTTCTCATGATCGGTCATCATGGCAATATTTCAGCGATTTGCTCTGCCAGGATGACACTGTTCATCTCGCCCGACCATACTCCGCGAATAGTACCTTCAGCGTCGATAAAGTAGGTGAGGGGCAGCCCCTGAACATTGTAGCGCTGTCCCACTTCAAGAGAGCGGTCCAGAACGATCTCGAGCTCTGAAGTGCGGTCGGACTGCCCGGCAGTGGAGCTTTCATTCCTCGCGGCCGGGCTGCCTACCTCGTTCAGAAAGCGAGTGACGGTGTCAGCGCTCTCCCCTTGATTTACCCCAATGAACAGGACGCAATCTGAGTCCTGGTCGAGGCCTCCTGAGTTCAGTTGGTCCTCCCCAACTGATTCGCTCGCCGCCATACAGCCCCCGTGGCGCGCGGCGGCAGCCTGCAGGGCAGGAAACTCTCGACGGCAAGGACCGCACCAGGTGGCCCAGAAATTCAGGACGACCGGGCGCCCCTTGGCCGCAGAAAGGCTGAAAGGATTTCCTTCTACCCCAATCGGACTGAAACGGGGCAGCGTGAAGTCGGGGGCCGGGTGGTACAAGGCCGGCCGCGGGGTATCGAAAGTCGATTCGACGATGGACGGGCGGCTTACCCAGATCCAGGCTGCGCCCAGCAGGAGTATGGAAGGGATGGCCACGTGCCAGCGGTTAACCAACTGTCGCTTCACTCCCACTCGCTGTGAAAGATGCCCTCTCGATCGGTGCGTTCGTAGGTATGGGCGCCGAAGAAGTCCCGTTGCGCTTGAATCAGGTTGGCTGGCAGCCGGGCGCTGCGGTAGCTGTCATAGTAGGCCAGGCTGGCGCTGAAGGCCGGTGTAGGGATGCCCCTGGCAACTGCCAGCTGGATTACCTTGCGCCACGCGGGCAGCCTTTTGGTGACCGCTGCCCGAAAACCGTCGTCCAGCAGCAGGTTCGTCAATCCGGGATTTCGGTTGTAGGCATCGGTTATGCGGTTTAGGAAGCGGGCCCGAATGATGCAGCCGGCGCGCCAGATCGCCGCGATTTCACCCAGATTCAGCCCGTAATCGTACTCCTCACTTGCCTGGCGCAACAACGCCATCCCCTGCGCGTAGGCGCTGATCTTGCTCGCGTACAAGGCGTCACGGGTGGCGTCGATCAGCTCCTGGCGACCGCCTTCATAGGGCTGCGGTTCAGGGCCCGGCAGCCGCGCGGATGCGGCGACGCGTTCCTCTTTGAGCGAGGAGATGATGCGGCCGGTTACGGCACTGTTGATGGTTGGAATCGGCGCGCCAACGTCCATGGCGTTCTGACTCGTCCATTTCCCCGTGCCCTTCTGTTGCGCTTTGTCAAGCACCATGTCAACCAGTGCGCAGCCGCTCTCCTCGTCCAGCCTGCGGAAGATCTTGCTCGTGATTTCGATCAGGAAGCTGTCCAACTCTCCTTCGTTCCACTCGGCGAATACATCTGCCAGTTCACCAGGACTCAGCCCGAGAACTTGCTGAAGTATGTCATACGCTTCTGCGATGAGCTGCATGTCCCCATATTCGATGCCATTGTGAACCATCTTGACATAGTGACCTGCGCCGCCGCGTCCTATAAAGCTGACACAGGGTTCGCCGTCTTCCTCCGCCTTGGCGGATATGTCCCGCAGCATCGGTCCGACCGCTTCCCAACCATCTTCGGCGCCGCCGGGCATAATCGAAGGGCCCCAGAGTGCGCCTTCCTCTCCTCCACTGACGCCGACACCCATATATACCAGTCCCTTGGCGGTCAGTTCGTGACTGCGCCGTTCCGTGTCCGGGAAATAGCTGTTGCCGCCGTCCATGACGATATCGCCTTCGTCCAGCATTGGCACAAGGGAGTCCAGCACCGCGTCGACGGGGCGGCCTGCCTGTACCATCAAGAGGACGCGCCGAGGTCGCACGAGATTCGCCACCATTTCCTCCAGCGTCACCGCGGGGATCAGATTCTTGCCAGCGTGCTCAGCCGCGAAATCGGTCATTTTTGATGTGGTACGATTGTGAACAACGACATTGTAGCCGTTACGCTCGAGGTTAAGCACCAGATTCTGTCCCATCACGGCCAGGCCGGAAACGGCAATATCTCCGCGCGGGGCTGTGGCATCATGCATTGGTTCTCTCCTTAAAGCAGTGCAGACAATTCATTCGCAAATTCCTGCACAGTATAGCAGACGGCAATTGGATCAGTGCATTTTTTGGTGGTTCAGGAATGAGAGGCGACAGTTGTAGGCGGAGAGAGAAGGGTGCCCGGAAACTCCTGTCATCTGGCGTTAAGCCCCCGGTATCCAGGGCGGACGGCCTTTGGCCCGAGTGATTTCACTGTGATAGGATGGGGATCGAACAAGGACGAGCTCCTCAACTGGCGAACAGAAGGGTACAGTTGCCGGCAAACCATCAACTGTTTGTCCCTTCAACTGGGTGGAGAGACACCACAAGGGAGAGGAGCGGGGATTTGTTTCCCTTTGTGCACAGTCGATCGCCTGGGCTGGGGCAGTTGGGTTTCATCCGACTGCCTCTTTTGTTTGCCAGAATCTTTGCGTCCAAACAGGAGACCCACTATGTCAAGCCAACGTGCACTGATCTCAGTGTCCGACAAGACCGGCCTCACGTCTTTCGCAGGGAAGCTGTGCGACGCCGGCGTCGAGCTGGTCGCCAGCGGGGGCACGGCCACCCAACTTGCCGACGCCGGAATGCCGGTCACGCCCACCGAGGCTCTTACCGGCTTCCCTGAGCTTCTCGACGGCCGTGTCAAGACATTGCACCCAGCAATTCATGGCGGCATTCTCGCGCGCCGCACACAGGAGCATCTCGCCGAGCTGGAACAGCAAGGTCTTCACCCGATTGATTTGGTCATTGTCAACCTCTATCCCTTTCAGCGTACCGTGGCCGATGACGGAGTAACCCTGGCTGAGGCCGTGGAGCAGATCGACATCGGCGGCGTTGCCCTTTTGCGCGCTGCGGCCAAGAACTTCGAATCGGTGACGGTAGTTTGCGATCCGTCTGACTACGAACGCGTTGCGCTGGCCATTGCGGACGGAGGGCTTGACGCCGAAACCAGGCAGGCGCTGGCATTGAAGGCTTTTCTCCATACTGCCGATTACGATACGGCCATCTCTCGCTTCCTTTCCCAACAGCAGTTGCAAGATCGGGCGCATTCGGATGATATGGAAGAGATGCCTGCGCAGATTCGAGTGAATCTTGAGCGTGTGCAGGTGATGCGCTATGGCGAAAACCCTCATCAGAAGGGCGCACTCTACCGACACAGCGATGCCTCTCCCGCGTTTGAGCAACTCCACGGCCAAGAGATGAGCTACAACAACTGGCTGGACCTGGACGGCAGCTGGCAGGCGGCCCAGGACTTCGACGCGCCGACTGTGGCGATAATCAAGCACAGCAATCCTTGCGGGCTCGCCTCGGCTGATTCCCTGGCAAGTGCCTATGACGAAGCCCTTGCCTCCGACCCGGTAAGTGCCTTTGGCAGCATCATATCGGTAAACCGGACGCTCGACAGGGAGACCGCCGAGAGGATGGCAAAGCTGTTTGTCGAGATCGTAGCCGCGCCTGCATTCGACGAGGACGCGCTTGCATTGCTTCAGCGCAAGAAGAACCTGCGCATATTGCGCGCCTGCGGTGCTGCCCCCCACTCGCTCAACATCCGCACGGTCTACGGAGGCGCCCTGGTCCAGGAAGCCGACAGCAGCATACATGACCTCGAACCGGCGAACTGGCGCATCGTGACCCAGAATAGTCCTGACGCATCGCAGCTGGCCGACCTTGCTTTTGCATGGCGCGTTTGCCGCCATGTAAAGAGCAACGCCATCGTATATGTCAAGAATCAAGCAACTGTAGGCGTGGGCGCGGGTCAGATGAGCCGCGTTGATTCGGTCATGCTTGCCGGTCACAAGGCTGGAGAGAGAGCATGCGGCGCGGTGATGGCGTCAGACGCCTTCTTTCCCTTTGCCGACGGTATCGAAGCTGCCGCCGCACATGGGGTTGCGGCTGTCATACAGCCGGGAGGCTCAATTCGCGATGAGGAGGTAATCGCGAGTTGCGACCGTCTGGGTCTGGTAATGGCCTTTACAGGGACGCGGCACTTTCGGCACTAGGGCAACAGCGCTTGTTTGAGATTATGGGCTGGCGGCTTGCGATATGCTCTGGCTGGCCGCCACTCAAATTGGGAGGGAGTCTCGCAGTTGCGAGATGCCTATGCACGTCTTAATCACAGGTGGCGCCGGATTCATCGGCAGCCATCTCGCCGGCGCCTTACTCAGACGCGGCGACTCTGTCTCGGTTCTTGACAATCTAAGTACAGGTTCGGCAGAGAACATCCAGGGTCTGCAGGGGCATCCTTGCTTCTCATTTGCCCAAGCCGATCTGGACGACGTTTCTGTCCTGGACGAACTAGCCGGTCGCGCCGATGCGATTGTGCACCTAGCAGCTGCGGTAGGTGTGCATCTGGTGCTGGAGAAGCCCACGCATACAGTTGAGACGAACGTATTGGGCACACACGCCCTGCTGGCCGCCGCCCGGCGTTCCGGCTGCCAAACTCTGATTGCCAGCACCAGTGAAGTCTACGGCAAGAGCGAATCCTTGCCATTTTCCGAGAACGACGACTTAGTTCTCGGCCCCCCCAACCGCACCCGGTGGGTCTACGCCGCCACCAAGCTGCTCGACGAATTTCTCGCCCTCGCTGCCCACCAGGAGTTCGGAATTCCTCTCACGATCATGCGGCTGTTCAATGTAGTTGGCCCACGACAGACCGGCCGTTTCGGAATGGTCCTGCCCAGGCTCGTCAGACAGGCCCTGCGAGGGCAGCCTCTTACCGTATACGGCGACGGATTGCAGACGCGCTGCTTCTGTCACGTCGCCGACGTCGTGCAGGCGATAGTTGGACTGCTGGGCCGGACTACGGCTAGCGGCCAGATCTACAACATCGGAAGTAACCAGGAGGTGACAATCCTCGAGCTGGCCGAACAGATCGTCGACCGCGCCGATTCTGCTTCGCCGATCCACTATCTTCCATATAGCCAGGCCTATGCCGCCGGATTCGAGGATTTGCGCAGACGTGTACCGGATATCTCTAAGATCGCCGACGAAATCGGATGGAAGCCTACCCACTTGTTGCCGAAAATCCTGGATGATATGATTGATTTTGAGAGGGGCAGGTTGACCTGAATCGGTTACTCTTTCATCGCGTCAGCCGGAAAACCCTTTGTCGGGACAATGAGACTACTACAAGGAGAAAGGAATGAAAGCCCGTTTGATTGGAGGGATCCATGTTTTACTTACTGCAGCGTTGATATTGGGATCGTTTTTGGCTACCGAAGCTTTCGCTCAGGAAGGCAGCGAATCGCCCCCAGCAGCCGAAATCGTAAATGAAGAGGGCGGGCCCGTCAGAATTACGGGAAGTGTTAACTACACCGCGCCCTATTTCACAATCGGCGTTGCTCAACCGCTGGTGATACTTGAGGACCAGGCTGGATTCGTAGACCGCAATGAGCATTTTCTTATGCCGGTTGAATCCCAGACAATCGGTCAGATAACAACGGATTTCTTTACATCACCTTTTGAGTATTCGCTTGCCCTCCCCATCGAACCGCAGGGTAGTTACCGCGATGTCGACAATGACGAGTCAGAAGACCAGGGTGTGCAGGTATTCGCGATTGCTTACTGGGACAACACTTTTGGCGACCCATTCC
>JAPPKT010000429.1 GCA_028819675.1 Caldilineaceae bacterium
AGAGGAGGTCATGGTAACGGGAGATGGCGGTCAGTGAGTTCATTTGGCCATTCGCCTTGGGCGGTACTCAGCGGCCTAGAGAGTCCTTCAGTATACGTCGTGATTGCGGGTGTGCGCCAGGCGAAGAATTCAAGCAGCTATGGGCTGCAGTTGAACCCGTAGCCCGGTTCGCCGGCATCGGGGTCGCGGAAGGTCAAGGTCAGGTCGAAGGTTTGACGGTCGACCATCTGAGCGTCCTTGCTCAGTCCGACAGAGAGCATTGCTTCCACGCGGTAGGTTTCGTCGGGGGTGACAGGGTCTTTGAGGTGCAGGGTATTGTTGAGGCGGGTATCGGTTTGGGCCAGGAGGACGAGGCTGTTGTTTTCTGTTCCATCGGGGTTGTAGACGATGAGCTCGACATTAGGGGCGTCGTCTTCAAAGCGGGCGGGCAGCCAGATGCGCACCCAGAGGCGTCGTAGGTCGGGGTAGGGATAGATGAGAATTCGCTCAAACTGCAGCGGTACGTCCTGCTCGAAGAGATTGATTTCCGTCATATTCTGTTGGCCGGGGGATGCTTGCGCACGCGTCGATGCGAGTTTATGCTTGAAAGTACGGGTGCCTTTTAACTACGTAAAAGCCGCTATGCAATAAGTATAGCAGGATCCTTTTTGATGAGATACCTGAAAATTCTTGCGGACGACCTGACGGGCGCGGCGGATAGTGCGGCCCGCTGCCGGCGGTTCGGGCTGCCGGCAACGATCTTTCTGGATGTACCTGAACTGCCGTTGCCACCGGGGGCGCTGGCCATTACATCGGACTCCCGTCATCTTGCGGCAAAGGCGGCTGCGGAGCAGACGCGGATCACAGCTGCGTCGCTGCCCGCCATAGAGGGGCTGTGGTACAAGAAGATTGACTCGACGCTGCGGGGCAATATCGGCAGCGAAGTGGACGCTTTGCTGGACCTGGTGGGTGCGAAGGCGGCGGTGGTCTGTCCGGCCTTTCCGGCTCAGGGGCGCGTCCTGCGCGGCGGAATCCTCACGGCCCCCAATCTCGAACCGGAAACCGTCCATCTGCCGTCACTCCTGCGTGAGCAGAGTAGTCACGCTGTGGCGGCGCTCTCTCTGGAGCAGGTGCGCGGGGGTGGGCTGGCAGCGAACATGAAAGGGATCGTGAAGGGGCGGGACCGCGGTTCGGCAGAAGGACGAATCGTGATTGCGGTCGACGCGATGACGGACGACGATCTGGACATGGTGGTACGGGCGCAGCAGAAGGGTGTGCCGGAGGCACTGCTGTGCGGGAGCGCCGGACTTGTGGGCGCGCTCGCTCGACAAGTCGGGGTAGAGGAAGGGTTTCCCAGTTTACCGGCGGAGCGTCTGGGTCCCGCGGGGCGGTCGGTCCTTGCGGTGGTGGGCAGTGGCAGCGACGTTACCCACCGTCAGATCGCCTTCCTGATTGGCTCCGGGCGAGGCGCTCCTCATCGGGCAGTCAGCCAGCTGGTCGTGCGGCCGGAGACCGATGCGGCGGCGACAGCCACCCTGGACCCGGATCAGCCGATCTGGCTTTTGCAGCAGCCCCGGCCCCAACCCGGCACTGTTCTGGAAGGCAGTGAGGCGCGACAGCGGGCCGAGCATCTGGGCCGCGTCAGTTCGGCGGCGCTGGCGCGGCGACCGGTGGACCTGTTGCTGCTTGTCGGCGGGGATACGGCTATGCCAATTCTCAAGAGTCTGGGCGTAGCGCGTTTGTCTGTTGAGGAGGAGTTGCTGCCGGGGATGCCGCTATGCAGCGCTGTCATCGACGGGCGCCAGATGCTCGTTGTGTTGAAGCCAGGGCATTTCGGTGAGGAGGAGACGCTTGTGGAGTTGGTGGATAGGGTGATTGGCAGTGGTCAGCAGTCAGTGGTCAGTTGTTAGTGGAGGGCGGCGATGTTTTGGCGGACTTTGAGGATGGCTTGGAGGATGTCGTCCATCTCGTGCGGCTCGGCCAGGAGGATGTTTTGGCTGAGGGAGACGGTCTGCCGGCAGAGGCGCTCGCTGTTGGGGCAGGGCGTGATGCGGCTGTAGGGTTCGACGAGCGGGGGCTGGTGGTAGAGGGGGTAGGGATAGAGGGAGCCGACGGGGATGTTTTCGGCGCGCAGGGCGGAGATGAAGGCCTGGCGGGGCAGCCCGGCGAAGGTTTCGGCGTCGTAGCGCATGAGGAATATGTGGTGGGCGTGGTCGCCGACGCGGGGGTCCCAACGCTGGGGCGTGAGGCCTTCGATTTCTTCGAGGAAGCCACGGAGGCGACGGGCGTTACTCATGCGGCGTTCGAGCTGGTCGTCGAGGCGGGTGAGGCCGGCGGAGAGGACGGCGGCCTGCCAGCCGCTGAGGCGCAGGTTGGTGCCGAGGTTGGGATGTTCGTAACCGATACCGTCGGGGCTGCGGCCGCAGTTGGCGATACTCCACATGCGCTCGGCCAGATCGGGATCGTTGGTCAGGAGGGCACCGCCTTCGCCGGCGGTGAGGTTTTTGCTGGCTTGGAAGCTGAATGAGCCGGCGACGCCGAGGGCACCGACGGGCTGGCCGTTCCAGCTGCTGCCGTGGGCGTGGGCGGCGTCTTCGATGACGAAGAGATTGTGCTGTTGGGCGAGTGGCAGCAGGCTGTCGAAATCGACGGGCAGGCCGCCGAAGTGGACCGGGATTACGGCCTTGGTGCGGTCGGTGATGGCGGCTTCGACGGCTGGGATTGAGAGATTCCAGGTGTCGAGGTCGACGTCGGCGAAAACGGGGGTGGCGCCGACGATGCGTACCGAGGCGGCGGTGGCGATAAAGGTGTAGGGCGGCACGATCACTTCGTCGCCGGGGCCGATTTCGAGGGCGCGCAGGGCGGTCTCGAGGGTGGTGGTCCCGTTGACGGTGGTGACGCAGTATTGGGCGGCGTGGCGGGCGGCGAAGGCGGACTCGAATTCGGTCACGGCTGAGTCGTAGCCGCCCCATTCCCCTCTTTCGAGCACTCCCAGCAAACCGGCGCGCTCGGTTTCGTCCCACTGGGGCCAGCTCGGCCACGGTTGGGTGCGGACCGGTTGGCCGCCGTGGATGGCAAGCGCTGATTTGGTCATATTTTCCTCTGTACATCCGGGTTGCAGGCGCTTGGGGTGAGCATTTGCGCGCACAGTGTCAGGGCCTGTTTGAGGGCCTGTGGACTGGCTACGCCCTTGCCGACGATATCGAAGGCTGTGCCGTGGGCCGGGGTTGTGATGGGCGTGGTCAGGCCGGCGTGGATGGTGACGCCGCGTTCGAAGCCAAGCAGCTTCATGGCGATCTGGCCCTGGTCGTGATACATGGTGACGACGCCGTCGAACTCGCCGCGGCTGGCGCGCAGGAAGACGGTGTCGGGCGGGTAGGGGCCGGAGGCGGCGATGTCTTCTTCCTGGGCGGCTTCGACGGCGGGACGGATGACATCGATCTCTTCGCTGCCGAAGAGGCCGCCTTCGCCGGCGTGGGGGTTGAGACCGGCCACGGCGAGGCGGGGGGCCGGCTGCCCGCTGCGGCGGATTGTGTGGTGGATGAGGCGGATGGCGGGCAGGATTTCAGCGACGGAGATGTGTTCGTAGACGGCACGCAGGGGGATGTGGGAGGTAACGCGGGAGGTATAGAGTCCGTCGAGGGTGTTGACTTCGCCGACGTGGCCGCTGACGCCGAGGCGGTCGGCGAAGTAGCGGAGCTCATCCTCGTGGCGGCTGCCGGCGGCGTGCATGGCCTGTTTGTTGAGCGAGGCGTAGGTAATGCCGTCGATGAGGCCGGTGCGGGCGAGGTCGGCGGCATAGTCGAGCGTTTGGAGGACGTAGCTGCCGGCGGCGGAGCTCACGCGGCCGGGTGTGTGTTCTTCCTGCGGGAAGGTCGGGCCGGTCAGGAGCACGGGGCCCGGGGCCGAGGAGGGCAGTTCATCCGGTGCGCTGTAGTGCGGCAGGTCAAGCGGGAGGCTAGCGCATTGGGCGCCCCATTCCAGGATCCAGGGTTCGCCGATGACGACGATGTTTACGCCATCGTAGCTGGCGGTCGTTTTGTCCTCATCCGACTCTTCCGCCAGGACGCGGGCGACGATTTCCGGTCCTATGCCACTAGGATCGCCAAGAAGGAGGGCCAGGCGAAGGGAGCGCACTGGTGTATCTGGACGGGACGTCATGTGAAGAGAGTTAGGTGATGTTCGGATCCGGCAATGCGGTTGGCGGATGGAACTTCAGGGCGCTGCCCAATGCTGACCTTGGGGCTGTCAGCATTGGGCGTGTTTACGTTCAAGCGCATCAGGCGTACTCCAGAACCGGCTCCATTTGCCAGGGCGTCTGCATGACGCCGTCTGCGAAGGACAGCGGGGTTTCGCCGGTGATGGTGAGACGGGGATGGCTCTCGACTTCTGCGCGCAGACTGGGGCTGACGTAGAAGTCCTCCAGGGTCAGGGTATCGCGGATGAAGACCATTTTGGCGGCGTCCTGGGGTTCGGCGCAGATGCGGAGGGAGACCTCAAGGGCGCGCTCGTCGTCGGCGAAGGTGAGGGGCAGGTGGGAGCGGGTGGCGCTGAAGATGCCGGACGTGACGGCGTTCATGTAGGTGGCCTGCCAGTCGATCTTGCGGAAGACGCGCTCGGTGGTCACGTTGGCGAGGCCGAGTCCGGAGACATTGCCGTGGGTCTCTTCGGTCAGATCGAGGACGGTGATGATGGCGACGTCGACTTTGCCGAAGTTTTCGGGCTGGCGGGGGATGCTGAGGCGGCTGATGACGTTTGTGTCCATGCCGGTGCCGGAGATGTTTTTGCCGAGGTCGCGTACGACGAGTATATCGACGGCTTCAAAGGGGATCTGGGCGAGGTAGTCCTTGGCCTTGACGAGCAGGTCTGCCTCTACCTTGGTGCCGACTTCGGCGGCGGTGAGGCCGGCGATGAGGGCGGTGTCTTCAAAGGCGTTTTCGACGGGGCAGATGGCGCCGCGGAAGTTGGTGTTGGCTTCGTAGACGCGCGCGGCCGGCTCCAGATACATCTGGAAATTCCTACCACCACCGCTGTGCATCATGGATGCGCCGTGCTGTTTGCCCCAGCCGATGACGCACATTTTGGAGGGGCCGCTCTCGAGGTGGCTGCGGAAGTCGGTGTGCGGCTTGATGCGGCTGACGAGGATGGCGTGGTCGGCGTCTATGGAGTCTTTGCCCTGGCAGACTGCGGGGCCGTCCGGGATGCGGCCGATTTCGGCGACTTCCATGGTTGCCCTGATCTCGGCGCCTATGGCGTCCTCGGTGACGCCCATGCCGGCGAGGATTTCCTTTTGGCCTTCGACGGTAGCGCCGCCGTGGCTGCCCATGGCGGGGACGACGTAGGGCCTCATGCCGGCGTCCTTGAGGTGATCGACGGCGGCGCGCACGATGCTGGCGAGGTTGGCGATGCCGCGGCTGCCGGCGCCGACGGCGACGGAGTCGCCCGGCTGCATGGGCGTCATGATGCCGCTCTCTTTCAGGGCTTTGCCGACGGCGGCGTGGATGTCATCGACCTGGGGTGTGTCGAAGGTTTGGTGGACGGCCAGGAGGGTGTCGGGCAGGTTGGCGGGGAAACGGATGTCCTGGATGTCTTGAAGCAGGTTCATTGTTTTCACTCCTTCAATAAAGTGTTGCCGGCAAGGCAGAAAGATTTATTCTGCATTTTCTCGTCAGTATTCTTTTTTGTCCAACCAGTAGGCTTTGATTTCTTCGAACCGGCGTAAACGGTCCCCGATTTTTTCGATTTCTTTGGGATAGAATTCAAGCATGACTTCACAGAGTTGGAGCATCCAGAGTTTGCGAGAGGGCTGCTGATCCACGATTATGTTGTTGGAGTTCGTGATTTGGATTTGGCCCCAACCGAGGGCGCCAACGGTCAGGCAATCCCAACTCAGGAACTCAATGGGCACGAAATGGACACGGGAAAATACGGCCTGCTCTCCCTGAAGATCGTACTGCACTAAGAGGAGAACAAAGTAGTTCATATCATCTTCGTAGAATCGGGCAAGTCGCTCTACTGAAGTAAGATTTGGCATGTTGAAATTCGTGCTTACCCTGTGCGACTTTACATCGATGATGTAGTAGTAGCCATCGACATCCTTAAAGGCCAAGTCGGCCATTGCCCGACGAGCAAAGTCGGTCGAGTATTCGGAAACCCAGATCCCTAAGACGCTGTCGAATTTCTCGGCAAGAATATCCTGGATCGCGTCGCCGGCTGCACGAGTGCTTCCAAGTGTGTAGGGGGAGAGTATATCTGACTCCGAATTCAGGAGTGCAAGAGTATCACGTTCAATCGTACTCGAAGCCTGCGTGGAGAAAATCCTACTCGTCATGACTCAGCCTGTTGTCCAAAGAGCTGAGGTTGGATCGAACCGGATGCCGCTTCTGGATGCTTTACGGTATTGCTGCTTTGCTCAGCCAACGTGTTTCGCTCCCAGAATACGCCATCTGCATAGCCCTGAATTGTGGTAGATTTACCTGTCATTGCGAGGCGCTTTTCGGCCAGGCAGCAGTACTCCCGTTCAATTTCAATGCCGACATAGCGACGCCCCAACTTTTTGGCTACTACTGATGTCGTGCCGGAGCCGAGAAAAGGGTCGAAGACGACTGCGTCCGGATTGGAACTGGCAAGAATGACTTTGGCCAAGAGCTTCTCCGGCTTCTGGGTTGGGTGGTCCGTGTTCTCCGGCATCGACCAGAAGGGAACAGTCAAGTCGGTCCACAGATTTGATGGGTGGGTAAGGCGGAAGCGACCGGTGTCGGTGCCCTCCCAGTCTTTAGGGTTACCATTTTCGTCGGTATAGGGGGCGAGCACGCGGCGGGTGAGCTTGACGGCATCAACGTTAAACACATAGTCGTCAGAAAGGGTACAGAACCAGATGTCCTCTGAGGCGTTCTTCCAATTGGCATTTGCACCCCGCCCTTTTTCGCGCTCCCACGTAATTCGGTTGCGTACGACAAAGTAGCGTTGAGCCAACCGGTGGATGGCGGAGGAAGAGCGCCAGTCGCCGCATAGATAGAGCGAGCCGTTCGGTTTCAGCAGACGCGGCAATTTGGGCAGCCAGCCGGCCAGCCATTCCTCATATGCGTCCAGCGAGCGGGCGTTGAAGTTGCGGCCATTGAACTGCTTGGAGATGTTATAGGGCGGGTCAACGAAGATAAGGTCTGCGAACTGGCTGGGCAGATAGTCCAATGCTGTCAAGGTATTCTGATGGATGGTGCGGTTCAGAATCGCGTCAAGCAGTGCGGGCCCTTCGAGAAAGAGAAGGCGGCTGCCGTAGCGTTCGCGGTCGGCGTCACTCAACGTGATCGTGCGGTTGCGGGGGGCTCTGGCATTCATCGTCAGCTCTTCTCCAAGTCGTGTCAGAGGCGGCTAGCCGTCAGCTAGCACATTCGGGCCTTTGACCTTGGTGACTATTTCTCGGAGCAGGCCTTCAAAGTCGTCGGTGGCGGCGGTGAAGGCGTCGGAAGCGATCACGAGGGGCGCGCCGAAGACGACGATTTCGGCGCCCATGTCGAGGGTTTCGATGGCCTGTTCGACGGAGAGCCCGCCGACGGCCTGTACGGGGATGTCGACGGCTTCGAGGATGGGCGACAGGTCATCGAGGGGGCTGAGGCCGGGGATCATGTTGCGTTCGTCGAAGCCGGTGTGGACGATGATGACGTCGACGCCCATGTCCTGGGCTTCTCGGGCACGGCCGGGTTTGTCGGCGCAGAGCATGACGTCGCACATGACTTTGCCGCCGAGGCGCTGAGCCATTTTGACCTGTTCGATGATGCTGGCATCGTGGGCCACGCCCATGACGACGACGTAGTCGGCGCCGGCCTGGAACATCATCTCGGCTTCGAGTCCTGCGCCGTCCATTGTTTTGAGGTCGGCGACGATGGGATGGTTGGGGAAGGCCTCGCGCATGGCGCGGACGCTGTGGAGACCTTCGGCGAGGATCAGCGGTGTGCCGGCTTCAAGCCAGTCGACGCCGGCGCGTACGGCTGCGCCGGCCATGTCGAGGGCTTCGTCGATGGAGGTAACGTCCAATGAGACCTGAATGATCGGTTCTTTTTTCGACAAAGGTACTCTCCGAGAGAGATGAGAATCGGCGGTTTCAGATGCTCTGTCGCGCTCTATTTGCCTGCTTCAGAGAACACGTCATCAACGTCGACTTTGAAGCCTCTAAGAAGCACTGACGATGCCGCTTCGCCGGCGGCGAATTCTCCATGTAGCGCGTATTCCTGTCCCTGTAGAGTGAGAACAGTGATGGACGCTTCGCCGGGATCGACGATCCAGTATTCGGGGATCCCGGCCTGCGCATATTCGCGGCGTTTGGTCACTTTGTCCCGTTCGGGATCGTCGAGGCTGACGATTTCCATGACGAGATCGGCGCCGCGCCAGAACTGTTCACCCAGTCTGTCGGCGTGTTCGGCGGCCATAAAGACGAGATCCGGTTCTGTGAATTTCCCATGCCCGAGTTGGATTGGCAGAGGGGCAAACATGACGACACCGAGCCCACGGTCTTCGACAAATCCCAGCAGCAGCCGGTAGAGGAAAGCAACAAGTCTTTGATGCGAAAAGGTAGGCAGCGGGAAGACCTCCAACTGCCCTTGCGAGAGTTCGATGAGATGGTTGGTGTCCAGGGAGAGATACTCTTCTTCGCTCCAGTGGCCCTGGGCGGGAAAGAGTTGTGCGATTTCCCAAGTTAGTTCGGCTGTTGTGTCCGGTGTTGCCGTGGACAGGACCATTGCCTTCTTTCTTTCAATCTACTTCTGAGAACACGGCGGCCAATTCCACCGTGAATCGATCCAGCAGCACGGAGGTCGCGGTCTCGCTTGAGCCGAACTCGCCGTGAAGCGCGTATTCCTGTCCCTGTAAAGTGAGAACGGTGATGGACGAAGCGGTGGGATCGACGATCCAATATTCGGGGATCCCGGCCTGGGCGTACTCGCGGCGTTTGGTCACTTTGTCCCGTTCGGGGTCATCGGGGCTGACAACCTCCATTACGAGGTCGGCGCCCTCCCAGAATCTGTCAGATCGACGGTCATCATTCTCAGACCTCATGAACAGGATATCGGGCTCTCTGAATTTGCCCGACCAGAGTTGGACCCGCATGGGAGCCAGCAGAACAGTACCAAGCTGTCCTTCACGGACAAAGTTACGCAGAAGTTCAAACAGGGCAATGACCAGCAGCTGATGCGACTGGGTTGGCGTTGGCAGGACCTCCAACTGACCGTGGGAGAGTTCGATCAGATGGTTGGTATCCAGCGCCAGGTATTCTTCCTCGCTCCAGTGGCCCTGGGCAGGGAAGAGTCGGGCGATCTCCCAGGTCAGTTCGGGCGCGTTTGCGGGTTTCGTCGTCGGGTAGGCCATGGTTTGCCTTGCTTCTGTCGCGGACAGATGCAGACGTTCTCTTGTCAGGCGTCCAGGCGGAGGACTGATTTCACGTTTTCGCCCTGCTCCATACTTTCGAAGGCCTCTTCCCAGTCTTCGAGGGGGTAGATGCCGCCGATGACGGGGGCCAGGTTCACCTGTCCGGTGGAGAGCAGTGTCAGGACACGCTCCCAGGTTGGGTAGAGGTGGCTGAAGGTGCCCTGGAGGGTTACGGCTTTGCCGACCAGCGGGTCGAGGCTGAAGTCGAGGGGTTGCGGGCCCCAGCCGATCTTGGTGATGCGACCGTTGGGGCGTACCAGCTCCAGGGACTGCTGCAGTGCTTTGCTGACGCCGGTGGCATCGATGACCAGGTCGGCGCCGAAGCCGTCGCCGAGTGAGTCGATGAGGGCCATGGGATCGTCGCGCTGGATGTTGAGCGTGTAGTCGGCGCCGAGCTCGGCGGCCACTTCCATGCGCCTGGCGTCGGCGTCGGTGCCGAGGACGACGAGGGTGCCGGCGCCGCGGATGCGGGCGATCTGGAGGGCCATGATGCCGATCGGGCCGGGGCCCTGGATGACGACGAGGTCGCCGGGTTTCATGGCGGTCTTTTCGACGAGGGCGTTGTAGGCGACGCAGATGGGTTCGGTGAGCGCGGCGTGCTCATCGGGCACGTTGTCGGGTACGCGGTGGAGGATCTGGGGGCGGGCGGCGACGTAGCGTGTCATGGAGCCGTCGGCTAGGGCGCCGTAGCCGAGGCGGTTGGGGCAAAGGTTGTAGTCGCCACTGAGGCAGTAGACGCAGGCATCGCAGACTTCGGCGGCGGTCTCGACGGCGACCCTGTCGCCGACTTCCCAACCGGAGACATCGTCGCCGACATCGACGATTACGCCGGCGAATTCGTGGCCGAGGACGAGCGGGAGGGTGATTTCCCAGGACTGCATATTGCGCCACATGTGGACGTCGGAGCCGCATA
>JAPPKT010000138.1 GCA_028819675.1 Caldilineaceae bacterium
CAAGAGCAATCACACATTAGCTCTTTCTCGTTACATAGGCTTAGTAGTTACTTTTCGAGTTTTCAGTTTTTAGTTTTTCATGCTCGGAGTTCGGTGGGGCACTGTGATTGAGGAATTATTTGGTTTGAAGAGACGGGTGATTAGGGGTTTGCTAAGCTCGCCGGCTGGGGCGGCGCGGGGTAGGAGGCAGGCTTGTTCACATGCGCAGGGTTTCGGAGTGGCCGTCGACGGCGAGGGCCTGACCGGAGATACGGGCGCCGTTATCGGAACAGAGGAAGAGTATGGTTGCGGCGACATCGTCGGAAGCAATCAGCGTACGCAGGGAGCTCTTCTGGCGGGATGCTGCGCGGATTTCCTCGACGCTGACGCCGCGGGTTGCGGCCTTGGCGGCGTAGACGCCTTCGATGCGAGGTCCTTCGACGGGGCCAGGGCAGACGGCGTTGACGCGGATACCGAAGGGGCCCAGTTCCATAGCAAGGGTCTTGGTGAAGCCGATCAGGGCCCACTTCGAGGCGGCGTAGGGGGCGCGCAGGGGGTAGCCGTGGAGGCCGGCGGTGGAGCTGATGTTGATGATGGAGCCGCTGCCGCTTGCTTTGAGCAGGGGGATGGCGAGGCGTGAACAGTAGAATGCTCCGTTCAGGTTCACGTCGATGGTGCGTTTCCAGTCGAGCGGCGTGATGTCCTCGGTGTTTGCGGTTGGGCCGGAGATGCCGGCGTTATTCACCAGTATATCCAGCCCGCCGAGATCGCTGGCGACCGTTTGGAAGGCGGACTCCATCTGCCCGGGGTCGGCTACGTCGGCGCGGACGCGGGACAGCCGGTCGTGGGCGCCCTCCAACCGGGCCAGAGCAGCTTCGTCTATATCGCAGAGGCGAACGTGTGCGCCGGCCTGGAGGAAGTGATCGGCTATGGTCCGACCAATTCCGCCGGCTGCGGCGGATATGAAGACGCGCTTGCCGGCGATTCCCTTCATCTCCAGATCCAAGTGATTCAAGATGCAATGGCCGACTATGGGCCGGGTTGCGAGCGTTGCCGGCTGCTATCCGTAGGCGCCGTGGGGGAGGAAGCCGAGAAGGCGCCGCAGGCGGTCATCGGCGCCGTCGTAGACGTGCTCGGGCATGGTGTAGTTCATGAACGGGTAGTATTTGTGGCCGACGATGCGGCGGGCGTAGGTGACCTGGGTGATGTAGCGGATGCGCTGGCTGCGGTTGGGGCCGCCGCGGTGCCAAACCTGGTTGTTGAAGAGGATGACGCTGCCGGCCGGTCCGAGATTGTACTGGATGCGGTCTTCCCACTCGGTGCCGTCGAGCTGGCGGGAGGGGGGACTGGCGCCGAAGAGATGTGAGCCGGGGATGGTCTCGGTGCCGCCGTGCTCGATTTCGATGACGTCGGTCAGGTAGTAGTTGGCGGTGAAGAAGAGGACGGGCAGATGCACATTGGCCGGGATGTCGCCGTCCTTGACGATATAGTGAGGACGGTCGTCCTGGTGCCAGCCGTCGAGGCCGCCGCCGGGCGGGGAGATGAAGGAGTTGTTGTGGATGACGTGGCAGTCTGTCCCGATGATGGCTTCGGCGAGCGAGACCATCGGCTCCATGTCGAAGAGGCGGAGGTTGGCGGGACTTGTCTCGAACATGCGGTGGGCGAGGTGGGCGCGATGGCTCTTGTTGTTGAGTCCATTGGGGTTGTCGCGCAGCGCCACGTCCAGGTCGGCACGCATTTGTTCGGTCCATTGGGGGGGCAACACGTTGCGCAGGAAGAGGCATCCCTGGCGATGAAACTGGTCCACCCAGGCGTCGATCTGCTCGTCGCTGGCTTTTTTGCCTGCAAGATAGTCGGTACCCATTTTTTTCTCCCCTAGCTATTCAGTTTCCGGTTCGCGTCCAGAAATCACAACCTGCTTACTCCGGCAGGCGTGGACAGTTCAGTCGATCAGAATCCTTGCAGCCGGCTGAGGTCCGCGACAGGGGCCGGTAGACTCGCGATCCGCTGGATCAGGGCCTGGCGAGCCTGGCGCAGTTCCTCATTTTCGGCGTTCACAAGCACGGTGTCAAAGTAGATGTTAATGGGTGCGACCAAGCCTGCGAGGACATGACCAAGCGACGCGGCGAGGTCTGCGGCAGCGTCCAGTTTTGCGGCGGCGCGCTCGCAGGCGCGGTGCAGGTCGTGTTCCACCTGCTCCTGGTAGGCGGCTGGCTGGAGGGGCAGTTCGCGGTCGATGCTGCGCACGATGCGAGCACAGCGGGCATAGGCGGTAAGGGACTCTTCCCAGCCGGGTGAGGCGACGGCGGCGGCGAGATGGCGGACGGCTTCGACGGCTGCGAAAGGGTCATCGCCGCGGGCGGCCAGGACGGCGTCGACGACATCGGGGGGATGGCCGGTGTCGCGGAGCTTTCTTTCGAGACGGCGGATGATGAAATCGCGGGCGTTGGGAACGGCTTCGCCGGACAGGAGAGTTCCGTACAGTGAAGCGGCCTGTTCGAGGGCGGCTGTCAGGTCGAATGGCAGCTTGCCCAGTGTGAGGGCGTTGACGACGCCGAGGGCGGCGCGGCGGAGGCCGAAGGGGTCGGCGCTGCCGCTGGGGGTGACGCCGACGCCGAAGAGGCCGACGAGGCTGTCCAGTTTGTCGGCGAGGCTGAGGGCAAGGCCGGCATTGCTGGCGGGGATGGCGTCGCCGTCGTAGCGGGGCAGGTAGTGCTCGCGGATGGCTTGGGCGAGGGCGGGCGGTTCGCCGCTGTTGAGGGCATAGATTTCGCCCATAGTTCCCTGGAGGCTGGTCATCTCGACGACCATGGCTGTGACCAGGTCGGTCTTGCAAAGGGCAGCGGCCTGGCGGGCGGTCTCGATTTCGCGGTCGGCGGCGTGGAGCATGTGTGCGATGCGGGGGGCCAGGGAGTGGAGGCGTCCGGCCTTTTCGAGCATGGACCCGAGTTTGGCGTGGAAGGTGAGGGTTTCCAGCCGCTGGGTAAAGGTGTCGAAGGGTCTGGCTGTATCCTGCTTGTAGAAGAATTCGGCGTCGGCATAGCGGGCGCGGATTACGCCTTCATTGCCGTGACGGACTACGTCCGGATGTTGCAGGTCGTCGGCGTTGGCAACGGTAACGAAGCGGGGGGCCAGTGTTGGCGCGGCTTCGGGGTCGGAGGGTTCGGCCAGGACGGGGAAGTAGCGCTGGTGCTTTTTCATCACGGCGGTCAGGATGGGCTGGGGCAGATCCAGGTAACGCTGTTCGAAGGCTCCCAGTATGGCCCGCGGCGCTTCCACGAGGTCGGTGACCTCGTCCAGAAGTTCCTCGTCCGGCTCCCACGCGTATGTGCCTGGTGGGAGGGGGGCGGCGTCTGTGGTTTTGAGTTCGCGGGCGCGGGCGGCCGCTTTTTGCACGGCTGTGGAGATGGTGAGGCGGCGGTCGCGGCGGTTGAGCTGGATGCCCTGGGCGGCGGCGGCGGCGAAGTAGCTGCCGGCGTCGGCGATGCTGAAGGTGGTAAACTCGCCGGCTGGCAGGCGGGCCTGGGCGTCGCGGAAGCGGGGCCCGCGGCTTTGGCGTCCACTCCGAACGTCTGCCCAGGTCATGGGAACGACGTCTGCTCCATAGAGGGCGACGATCCAGCGAAGGGGGCGGGGATAGCTTTTGTTGCTGCTGTTCCAGCGCATCGTCCTGCCCCACTGCATGGCGTCGAGCAGGTCCTGGATGAGCTGGGGCAGGACGGCGGCGGCCGGTTCGCCTTCCAGTTTGGTCACGGCGTAGACGTAGTTGTCGCGCACGATGAGGTCTGCGGGTTGAACGCCCTGGCCGCGGGCGAAACCTGTGGCGGCTCTTGTGGGCTGGCCGGCGGCGTCGAAGGCGCGGTCGGCGGGGGGGCCGCGGCGTTCGACGATTTCGTCCTGCTGGCGGGGGCTCAGATCCTGTACGTGGGCCACGAGGCGGCGTGTCGTGCCGGAGACGGAGAGGTCTGCGTAAGTCAGGCGAGCCTGATCCAGAAGTTCGGCCAGCCGCAGCTCCATCTGGTTGATGCCGACGGGTACATCGGAGGCGGGCAGTTCTTCGCTGCCCAGCTCGATAAGGAGCGACTGGGGTGAGGTTGCCTGCTCGGATTCCTTTAGGGATACGGCGTCGTGTGTCCCGTTGCGTTGATCCCCGCCCTGCTGGGCCACCTGGCCGTCATCGAGCCAGGGGTACTCCTCGCGCTGGCGTTGCTCGACGTAGAGTTCGGAGATGCGGCGGGCCTGGTTGCGCATGGCGGCGAAGAATTTGGCGCGTTCGGTGACGCCGATGGCGCCGCGTGTGTCGAGGATGTTGAAGGCCTGGCTCTGGCGGAGTACGTAGTCGTGGGCGGGGGCGACGAGGCCGCGCTCGATGCAGGCTTCGGCCTCGGCGTGGTAGAGATCGCACAGGGTACGCTGGCGCTCGACGTCGGCCAGCTCGAAGTTGTAGATGCAGTGTTCGATCTCCTGCTGGCGGTAGATTTCGCCGTAGGTGTGGACGCCGTCGAAGTCGATGGACCAGACTTCGGTGCGCTGCTGGAGATACATGACGATGCGCTCCAGCCCGTAGGTAATCTCGACGCTGACGGGGTCGAGGCTGACGCCGCCGGCCTGCTGGAAGTAGGTGAACTGGGTTATCTCCTGGCCATCGAGCCAGACTTCCCAACCGAGGCCCCAGGCGCCGAGGGCGGGGGACTCCCAGTTGTCTTCGACGAATCGGATGTCGTGGCGGTCACGCTGCAGGCCTATGGCTTCCAGGCTGCTCAGATAGAGCTCCTGTGGGTTACCGGGGTCCGGTTTGAGGATCACCTGGTACTGGGTGTGCATCTGCATGCGGTTGGGGTTTTCGGCGTAGCGGCCGTCGTCGGCGCGGAATGAGGGCTCGACGTAGGCGACGTTCCAGGGCTCGGGGCCGAGGACGCGCAGGACGGTGGCGGGGTTCATGGTGCCGGCGCCCAGTTTTTCGCTGTGGGGTTGCCAGATCTGGCAGCCGCGGGCGGCCCAGTATTGGTGCAGACGGCGGATCGTTTCCTGCATTGAAGGGGAGTCAGGCATGTCTCAACTCGATGGTAGCGGCTTGAATGTAGTGGTTCCCGTTTAATGGGAGACGGTTTATTTTAGTCGCTCTTGACGACAAAGCCATTTTCTTTCACGGCTTGTTGGAAAAGGCTTTCGTCCAATTTCAGGCCGAAGCCGGGCGCGTCGGGCAGCGTGACAAGTCCTTCATCCACGGCGTAGGCGGAGCTGTCGAGTCCGGGCGTGGAGAGCTCGTCCCATTCGACAAAGGCGAAATTTTTGGCGGCGGGGGCGAGGTGGCCGGAGACGAAGTTGCCCAGATGGCGTCCGTAGTGGTGGGGGGCGGTGCGCACGTTCCAGGCGTCGAGTTTGGGGGCAGTTTGCAGCCATTTTGTGAGGCCGTAGCTGAAGATGTCGTATTGAATCACGTCGACGATGCCTCTGCGGGCGTAGTCCAGGAGGTGAGGCGAGGCCGGTCCCTCGCCGTCGGCGATGAGGACGGACAGCCCCTCGCGCTCGATCCAGGCGTGCAGGTCCTCGTAGAGCTCATCGTCCTCGTGGAAGGCCTCCTCGAGCCAGAAGAGGTTACAGCCGGCGGTTTCGGTGAGGATGTGTTTGGCGATGTTAAGGGTATAGCCGTTGTTGGCGTCGATGAGGATTGCGGCATCGGGGCCGACGGCGGCGCGGACGGCGCGGACGACGGCAATGTCGCGGCGGTTGCCTTCCTCGAGGGGCATGTGACGGGCGCCGCGGCCGACCTTGATTTTGAAGGCGCGGTGGCCGTTCTCATAGCCGAAGCGGGATTCGGAGGCGATGAGGGCGGCGCCTTCTTCGTCGGTGGAAAGGTGCAGGTCGTCGATCAGGAGTGTGGTGTCGTAGCAGGGCACGCGCAGGGGCTCTGATACCTTCTTGCCGGCGCGATCCGCCAGGATCTTGTAGACGGGGCGGCCGGTGCGGTGGCCGAGAAGGTCCCAGAGGGGGTTTTCGAGGGCGAAGGCTTTCTGGTCGACGCCGTTTTCGGCGGTAATCAGTTCATCCAGGGGAGATCCGAGGAACTGTTCGGCCTGCTGGGGGGTGAGACTGCTGATGCCGAAGCCGGCAGCGCCATCGGCGGTTGTGATGCGGGCGAGGGGAATGGGGGCCACCCAGCCGTGGTCGTCCTTCTTGCGGGCGTTGTAGCCGGCCAGGCGGGGGCGGCGGCCTGTCAGGGTTCCCCATTCGATTGAAGCAATACGCGCGCCGGGCATCGGCGAATCTCCTGATCCTGGTGTCATGCTATTGGGCATTGTAGAAAAGATTGTGCGTCAGTGCCAGAATGGCGCCCCGCCTATGACAGTTCTGCGGCGGAGGCGCGTGACAGGTTGCGGCGACTTCGGCTGCCGTCCGGGCCTGGTCGGTTACCGGCCAACGGTAAAGCCGTTGGAAGCGACTGCCTGCTGGAAGAGCTGCTCGTCCAGGGTCAGAGCGAAGCCGGGTGTGTCCGGCATACGTACATACCCCTCCTCCACCTGGTAGGCGGAGCCGTCGAGCCCGGGGGTGGTGCATTCGTCCCATTCGATGAAGAGGAAGCCGTCGACGGCGGCGGCGAGATGGCCGGAGACATAGTTGCCGATGTGGCGCCCGTAGTGATGGGGCGCGGTCTTTACGTTCCAACCGTCGAGGCGAGCGCCGGTCTCGAGCCAGCTGGTCATGCCGTAACTGAAGATGTCGTATTGGATGATGTCGACGAAGCCGTCGCGGGCGTAGTCGAGGAGCATGGGGGAGGCGAGGCCCTCGCCGTCGGCGATGTTGGTGGACAGTCCTTCGCGCTCGATCCAGTCATGGAGGTCCTCGTAGAGCAGGCCGTCCTCGTGGAAGGCTTCTTCGAGCCAGAAGACGTTGCAGTCGGCGGTTTCGGCGAGGACCTGTTTGGAGATGTTGAGATTGTAGCCGTTGTTGGCGTCGATGAGGATGGTAGCGTCAGGGCCGACCTCTGCGCGCACGGCGCGGATCACGGCGACGTCGCGGCGGTTGCCTTCGAGGAGGGGCATGTGACGGGCGCCGCGGCCGACCTTGATTTTGAAAGAGCGGTGGCCGTTCTCGTAGCCAAAGCGGGCTTCGGAGGCGATGAGGGCGGCACCCTCTGCGTCGGTGGCGAGGTGCAGGTCGTCGATGTAGAGGGAGGTGTCGTAGCAGCGGACGAGGAGGGCTTCAGAGACTGTCTTACCGGCCGATTGGGCCAGGAGCTGGTAGACCGGGCGGCCGGTACGCTGGCCCTGCAGATCCCAGAGCGGGAATTCGAGCGAAGCAGCGCGCGGCGCGACGCCGTTTGCAGTGTCGATTAGGTCTGCGACTTTTTCGCCCAGAAAGGCTTGGGCTGCCTGCTGGGTCAAGCGTCCGCAGGCACCGAATCCCGTTGTTCCGTCGGACGTGGTGATGCGGGCGAGAGGGACCCGGACTTCGTTGCCGTGGACGGGCCCGCGAGAGTTGCAGCCGGCCTGTCGGGGGCGCTGGCCCACGAGCGTGCCCCATTCGATGGCGGAGAGCGTAGCGCAGTTCATCTGAAGTCTTCCTCCTTCTTTCAGGTTTGAGAACGCCTCGACGGTGTGGAGGGCGAGGGCAATGCTTCAGCTTTCTCCGTAGCGAATGCCGGTGGGGACGACATCCGTTTCCTCGCCGCGGCGGATGGCTTCGGCGGTCTCGACGACATTTACGAGGTCGTGCTTGGGCTGGAAGCCGAGTCGGGTCTGAATTTTGGTCAGATCGAGGGTGAAGTAGTTGGCCTCGGGCAGGCGGGCGTCGGCGTAGGTGAGGCCGTAGCGTTCGGCCAGCCAGGGGACGGCCACTCCCCAGTCGATGATGGCGGCGCCCCCCAGGGTAAACTCCTCGCCTACGGCTTCCTCCCTCTCGATACCCAATACGAGGCCGCGGGCGATGTCGCGCACATCGCAGAAGTGCTGCTTATGGGGGACGCCATTGGGGTTGCGGCTGAGAAGGAGCTGATCTTCGCCGGTCCACTTGGCTCTGAGGTCGTCTAGCATCGCCTGCGTGTCCGGATCATCGCTGTTGTCCCATTTGTAGCGATCGTATGCGCTGCTGAAGGCGAGGCGCATGGGTATGCCGGCCTCGTTGAAGAATTCGCTGGGTTCGATCACGGTGGAGAAGCGAAATGAGGTCGAGGGCACCTGGTACTGGTAGTAGTAGGCCATGGCAAGCTCTTCGCCGATCCACTTGGTGAGGAAGTAGGGCATATGGTGGTAGCGGGCGACCATGTCCTCGGTTACGGGCTCTTCGAAGTAGCGGCCGTATTCTTCCAGCTTCCAGTAGACGGCCTCGGTGCAGGCGTAGACGAAGCGGTGGAGATTGGGGCATTCGGTGCGAACGCTTTCGAGCAGGTTGAGCGTGCCCATGGCGTTGATGTCGAGGTACTGGCGGTTGTCGAAGGGGCCGCCGAAGGCTGCGGCGATGTGGTAGATGGCATCAACGCCTTTGACGGCGTTGCGGACGTCCTCCAGGTTGCGCAGGTCGCCGGTGACCGTTTCAACGTTGGCGTAAGAGTCCAATTTATGTGCGCGGCTGGCGTCGCCGGGATAGACGAGTGAGCGGACGTCGTGTCCTTTGTCGAGGAGACGGGTGACAAGATTGGCGCCGATGCGGCCGGTGCCGCCGGTTACCAGGATTTTCATTGCGGGACCTTTCGGATTGTCAGGTTCAGGGACTCAGTCTTTACAGCTTGCGTGAAGGGACAGAATCTCGGCGAAATCTTGAATGACTTTTTGCAGAATTTATGTGCAACCAATTGCTAATTATCCGGCACCTGAATCTTCCTGCCAAACGGCGGGGCCGGCTTGGTGGCTGGGTTCGTGGTCTGAATCAGGATTTGCGGGATTTACGGGGATTTTCAGGATGGCAGAGGATGGAATGATGGCTCCGGGGCGATTCTTTAGCGGGGACAGATTGGTTCGTTTGTTGGGCTGGAGAACGCGGCATCAACTTTTTCCGTAGCGGATGCCGGTGGGGAGCACGTCGGTTTTTTCGCCGCGGCGGATGGCTTCGGCGGTGGCGATGACGCTGTCGAGATCGTGCTGGGGTGCGAAGCCGAGGCGGGTCTGGATTTTGGTCAGGTCGAGGGTGTAATGGACTGGCGTCGGGAGGCGGGCTTCGGCGTAGCTGACGCCGAAGCGGTCGGCCAGGCGCGGGACAGCTTCTGCCCAGTCGATGATGACGTTGCCGGCGAGGTTGAATTCCTCACCGACGGCTTCCTCCTTTTCGATGGCCAGCAGGAGGCCGCGGGCGATGTCGCGCACGTCGCTGAAGTGCTCTTTGTAGGGGACGCCGTTGGGGTTGCGGCTGAGGAGGAGCTGGTCCTGGCCGGTCCACTGGGAGATGAGGTTGTCGAGCATGGCCCGGGTGTCCGGGTCGTTGCTTTGCATGGACTTGTGCTGCGCGTAGGCTGAGCTGAAGGCGAGGACTTTGGGCAGGCCGGCGTCGTTGAGGAACTCACTGGGTTCGAAGATGGTGGAGAAGCGGAAGGAGGTCGCGGGCAGGCCGTACTGGTGGTGGTAGGCCATGGTCAACTCTTCGCCGATCCACTTGGTGAGAAAGTAGGGCATCTGGTGGTAGCGGGCGGTCATATCCTCGCGTACCGGTTCTTCGAAGTAGCGGCCATTTTCTTCGAGGCGCAGGTAGACGGCGACGGTGCTGGCATATACGAAGCGGTGGAGGTTGGGGCAGTGGGCGCGCAGGCTTTCGAGCAGGTTGAGGGTGCCCACGGCGTTGATGGCCAGGTACTGGCGATTGTCAAAGGGGGCCATGAAGGCGGCGGCCAGGTGGTAGACGGCGTCGACGCCGTGGACGGCCCGGTCTACGTCGTCCGGGTTGCGCAGGTCGCCGGTGACGGTTTCGACGTGTTTGAAGGCGTCCAGTTTGTGGGCGCGGCTGGCGTCGCCGGGGTAGAGGAGGGCGCGGACTTCGTGGCCTGCGGCGAGGAGACGGTTGACCAGATTGGCGCCAACCCGGCCTGTGCCGCCGGTTACGAGGATCTTCACTGTGGGACCTTTCTGTGCGCCGCTGCTGGCGGCGTTGGGATGGGCTCCAGTGTATCAGAGGGGTAGAGGGGTGTCCAGGGACGGCAGTGGGAACTGCAAGTGATAGGGGCCAATGGCCGCAAGTGGGGGTGGAAGCCCGGTCGGATAAGCGTGTTGGTGGGGAAGAGGGGGCAAGGTGAGTGAGGCATGTTGTAGGAGAGGGGGCGTTGGGGGGGGGGGGCCCCCCCCCCAAGGG
>JAPPKT010000462.1 GCA_028819675.1 Caldilineaceae bacterium
GGCACAAGGCCTGCCCCTACGGGGGCGTTGAGGGGATTGGGGGAGCGGTGCCGGGGGCGAGCAGAGGGCAGGCACAAGGCCTGCCCCTACGGGGGCGTTGAGGGGATTGGGGGAGCGGTGCCGGGCGCGAGCAGAGGGCAGGCACAAGGCCTGCCCCTACAGGGGTGGGGAGGAGATTGGGGAAGCGGTGCCGGGGGTGGGGGGTGGGCCGAAGGCCCGACCGCCCAGAAATGCGGTTGTCAGAAGTCAGTGGTCAGTGGTCTGGAAGGGTTGCGGCGAAGTGGCGGGAGATCAGGTTTCGTTTAATTCGGGGTCTTCCGGGTCCGATTCAACTTCCGGCAGTTCGACGAGGGCGGAGTCGACGGCGCGGCCGTCGACTTGCTCGACGACGTAGCGGACGCCATTGAGCTCGACGACGTCGCCGACGACGGGGATACGTCCGAGGTGGGCCATGATGAGGCCGCCCACGGTGTCGACCTCTTCTTCGGTGTAGTCGATGTCGAAGTGCTGGTTGAGCTCGTCGAGAAGGAGCGAGCCGTCGACGCGCAGGCGTCTATCGCTGACTGACTCGAAGGGGGCGCGTTCAGCGTCAAATTCGTCCTGAATTTCGCCGACGACCTCCTCCAGCAGGTCCTCGAAGGTGACGATGCCGGCAGTGCCGCCGAACTCGTCGATAACGACCGCCAGCGCGCCATTTTCGGCGCGGAAGCGACCCAGCATTTGATCGAGGGAGAGTGTTTCGGGTACGACCATCACGGGGCGGGCCTGCGCCATTGCGCGCAGGTCGAGGGGACCTCGCTCGGGGCCGGTTTGCAGGTGACGGGCGAGGTCCTTGACGTGCAAGAAGCCCCTGATCTGGTCCAAATCTCCATCGTAGATGGGATAGCGTGAGTGAATGGAAGAACAGACGAACTGCAGAATCGTCTGTTCGCTTTCGTCGATGGAGATGCCTTCGATGCGGGTGCGGGGGGTCATCACCTGGCCAACGGTACGCTCCCTCATGTCGAGGATGTTTTCGATGTAGAGCTGCTCGGAGGGCGCAATCAGCCCCTCCTCGGAACTTTCTTCGACGATGAGTTCGAGATCCTGCGGAGAGACCATGTGGTCGTGGGCGCTGCGCTCGGGAACGCCGCAGGCGCGTGTGATGGCACGTGCAATCTTGTTCAGTATGAAAATGGCGGGAGAGAAGATGCGTTCGATCAGCCAGAAAGGCCCGATTACGCGCAGCGCAGTCGTTTCGGGCGCCTGCAGCGCCAAGGACTTGGGCATTACTTCGCCAAGTACTACGTGCAGATAGGTCATGACGCCGATGGCGAGGACCAAGGCTGCGCTGTGGGCTGCTGCGACGCTGATCAGGCCCCTCTCTACGCCGTAGTGTTCGAGCCCCGACAGGATCCATTCGGCGATGGTGTGTTCGCCGTACATGCCCAAGCCCAAGCTAGAAAGAGTGATGCCGAGCTGCGCCATGATGATGAAGCGGGTCTGCCCGGTCGGGTCGGTCAAGACGCGCATTACCCTGGAAGCCGCAGAAGAGCCTTCGCTGGCCAGCTGGGACATGCGCGCCCTTGAGGAAGCGACGACGGCGAATTCGACGGCGACAAACAGGCCGTTGAAGAATATCAGTGCTGCTATGATGACTACGGGAAGCAGGTATTCCACTTTTTCAGGTCACCTGGTGTCGGTATTCCTTGCGATTGCGTGCGTTGGCCAGACTGGGCACTATTCGGTCTGAGTGCCTGACCGGGGCAGTTTGGCTACGGCGCCGGGCGGAAGAGCCACACTAACGCGGGTGACGGCGTAGCCGCTGACTTCTTCCACCTGAAAATCGAACTCTTGCAGGCGCACGACCTGGCCCTGTTCGGGAATGGCGCCCAGCTGGGCAAGAATGGCGCCACCCAGCGTATCAACGTCTTCAAACTCCAGGTCGGAACCGAGAAACTCAGACAGGCTTTCCAAGTCGATCTCACCGGCGAGATTGAGCCGGCCGTCGTTTGCCAGCGCCATCTCCTGGCTGTCGGCATCGAATTCGTCGGCGATGTCGCCGAATATTTCTTCAATGAGGTCTTCAAAGGTGACGATTCCGGCGGTGCCTCCATACTCGTCTATGACTACCGCCAAATGGAAGTGCTCGGTCTGAAGTTGACGAAACACATTGAGTACAGAGGCCGATTCCGGGACATAGGGAGGAACGCGCATCACGTCACGGACATTGTTATTTAGGCCACTCTGCCTATCCGGGCCGCCGGCTTTTTCGGAGTCGGGGCGTGCTTGCATACAGAGCAGGTCTTTCAAGTGAACCACACCAACGATGTTGTCGACCGTTCCCTCGTACAGGGGGAGCCTGGAGTGAGTTGACTCCGCCAGCAATTGCAGAAGCTCGGCCGTGGACAGATCTACAGGCGCTGCCAGCAGTTGAGTGCGAGGGACGATCACGTGTCTCAGCGAACGCCGGCGCAATTGCAATGTGTTCTCCAGCAGTTCGGTTTCACCTTCTTTGAGAACGCCGCCGGCGCCGCTTTCCTGGACCATCATCAGTATTTCTTCGGGGGCGTGAATATGAAAGCCCTCCGACACCGCTCTCAGGCCGACAAGGCGCAGAAGCAGCCGGCCGCTGCCGTTGAAGAACCAGATCAGGGGGCGTAACAGAATAATCGCCCAATTGACTGATGTAACAAGGAGCAGGGAGGTCGGCTCAGGGAACTGTATCGCGACCGTTTTGGGGGCGAGTTCGCTCAAGGCTACCTGGATCACGGTAAGAACGACTAGGACGCCGGTGGCGGCGATGGAAACGGCAGCGGCCTGGGCAACTATCCCTGAGCCGACTAGCAGCGGTTCCACCAAAGGCGTGATCACGGCCTTGCCGTAGTAACCCAGCATCAGGCTGGAGAGGGTAATGCCCAGCTGGCAGGCGGCGATATAGTCGTCGAGCCTGTCGGGACTTTCCAGGATAGGGAGCAGAATCTGCGCGGGGCGGCTACCGGCTGCCGCCTCCTGGGCGATGCGGGCACGGCGGGCGCCAACGGTGCCAATTTCGGCGGCTACGAAGAATCCGTTCAATGCTATGAGAATAAATACTGTGACAACTACGAGAACATAGAGCATGAATGAAATTGAATTCTGGCTACGAGGGCATCTATTCCCGGTTACCTAGACGTATTCCGTCAAAAAAACGTTCAACTGACTGAAAATGGCCTGACGAAGCGAGCTGTGAACGGAAGCAGGTAGATTCTGACGAACTGCAATATGCTGGCCACCGATTCTGCATGTGCTGCGCAGTAGCAGTGCACGCTTCCTGAATCCCGGTTCGGTTTGGTTGCGACTTTGCACGTGAAGTATGATTGGCGCTCAGCCGACACTGCAAATTCCGGCCCAGATCAGATGCAAGCGACGTTGCCATGCGCTGAAGGCGGAAACTGGAGAACGTCAGACCGACTAGGTGACCTGGAGCAGTCATCAATGGAACGTGCCACAGAGTCGTTTTCGCCCTCGCCGGCAGAACAGCCCAGCCACAGGGAAGAATCTACTTTGACCACAGGCCGGCGCCTATTGTACCTGTTTCGGACGATGCGGCCCAAACAGTGGACGAAGAACGGATTTGTTCTGGTTGCACTGATCTTTGACGGCAAACTCCTGGACCTGCCGTTGACGGTGACGGCGGTTTGGACGCTGGTCTGCTTCAGCCTGGTTGCCAGCAGCGTCTACATACTGAATGACCTGGTCGACATCGAGAGGGACCGACAACATCCGCGTAAACGGCTGCGACCACTGGCGAGCGGCCAGCTCAACCCGGGGGTTGCCAAGGGAGCGATGGTGGTTCTGGCCGTTGCCGGTCTCCTGGGAGGGGGGCTGACGAATCTCAACGTCGGGATGACACTGGCGGTCTACGTAGTCCTGAATGCTGCCTACTGTGTCTATCTCAAGAACCTTGTGATCATTGACGTGATGATGATTGCGGTCTTTTTCGTCCTGCGTGTCGCGGCCGGTGCGGTAGCGGTCGAAGTAAGCGCCTTCAGCCCCTGGCTCTATATCTGCGTCAGCCTTCTGGCGCTCTTGATCGCGTTTGGCAAACGCCGGCACGAAATCGTCCTGCTGCGGGAGGCTGCTTCCGGCCACCGATCGAGCCTTAAGCAGTATAACCTGCCTTTTCTGGACCAGATCATCGGCATCGTTACGACAAGCGGCCTGATCAGCTACACGTTTTACAGTTTTGAAGCCGAAACCGCCCTGGCGGACCCGTCACGCATGATGCTGACGGTGCCGTTGATCGTCTTCGTCGTATTTCGCTATCTCTATCTAATTCACGTCGAGCAACGCGGTGGGGCGCCGGACGACCTGCTGTTTGCAGACCGTCCGCTGTTTGCGGCCGTCGTCCTGTGGGTTCTGTCTGTGGTGGCGGTCATCTATGTGTGAAGGGCGGAGCCTGCCCGGACTGAAAGGGCGTTGCAACAGAGTTCAGTCGGTCTCGTCGACGAACTGGGCCCATGCGCCTTCCATTCCCTCGCTGGTGACGCCGTAGAAGACGCGCAATTCCGAACCCTCGCGCAGGGCCAGATCGAACCGCTTTTTGCCGGCCCTCTTGCCGGAACGGATGTAGCCGACATTCTCCTTCCAACGGATCTGACCAGCCTTGACCGGGCTGTCTTCGTACTGGGCGATGGCGTAGTTCCAGAGCTTACGTGCGCCCTTGCGGGTAACGTTGCCTACGCTGCGCTGATTGCGCATGTTGCGCACAACGTAGTAGGTCGTGCCGCCGCGTGTTTCGCTGTCTACGATTTCAACGCCATCCTGGGGAAGGTAGAAGGGGTCATCCGAACCTGCCGAAGTCTGCCTTGCGCGACCGCTCGTGGCCCCGGGGCTCTTGGTCCTACTGTCGTCTGCCCTCCCAGAACCTTCAGGGGCGGCGGCAGGGGTCTCGTCCGCGTCTCCGTTGGCTACCAGGTCGGAACTGAGTCCAACGCTTTCGAGGACCAAGGCGACGATCTCATCGCGCAGGGCCATGCTTGTTTCGGCGTCATTGCGCACGTAGAACTTAGAGCCATCGAGGCAGTAGGGCTTGGAGTCGCCGGCGTCAACGCCGATGCGGAGTACGTCTTCGCCGCTATTGGTCAGAATCTCGAAGCGGGCCTCGAGAGGGGGTGACAGCCGTTCAGAAATCGCAAGCTGCAGTTCGTTCTGCACCTGCTTGGAGGCTGCGAGTCCTTTCACGCGGCCCTTGCGGGCGCTGGCGCCGACAAAGATGGTGCCACCGTCGGTGTTGGCGAAGGCGCAGAGATCGGCGAGGACGACGGTCTGCCTTCCGCCTTTTTTGTTGGCGGACTCGTGAAAGCTCTGGGTCTGATTGGGACCTTCGGCGCGGGCGGCGGCAAGATGATCGACCTCTTTTTCGGGGGCGCGAAAGGGGCGCGTGCGGTCGAAGAAGCGGCTGGCGAAGAGCTCTCTGATGGCGTCGAAGGTGGGTTCGGGCAGAAGGAGCTCGGTAGCGCGCTCGCCGAGGCCGAGGCGCCGGCTGTTGCGGGGGTCGTTGTTCAGGCGGTGGGCGTCGCTGCCCTGGATGCAGTGCATCTTACGGGGGTATTCGGTCTTGGAGCCGTTGAAGAAGCGGGCGGTAGCTCTGCGGCTGCGGCTTTCCAGATCGGTTACTTCCAGGGCGCTCAAGTTGTGGTCCTGGGTATACGCGATCTTGGTCTGGCCGCCAAAGGGGAAGTTGCGCATGGCGACGCCGTTGGTGCTATTGGCGTGAGCGGCGATGGCGATACCGCCGGAGTCGACGATTGTTTCGTAGGCCGAGGTGACGTCGGTGCTGGCGCCTGTCTCGGTGGAGCCGACGAGCAGCCTATCTTCGGGGACGTTCAGGCGCAAAAGCGTGTGCTCCAGTTTTCGGACCGAGGTTTCGGGAGGATAGATTGCGAGGATGTGGAAGCCAAATGTAGCGGTAAATTCAAAGCCGGGCAGTATAACGATTTCGTTGGCTAGTTGAAGCCACTGCTCGAGATTACTGCGTTCTTCAGTCGTGAGCCGGTTTTCCTCTTTCAGGCGAGTGAGCCACTCAATCTCGCGGCGGATTGCCGCCACGCCGGCAACGGTGTTGTGGTCGGTGATGGCGACGATATCGAGCCCTCGTTCGCGGGCGGTGGTCAACCATTGCAGATATGTGATGCCGGGCTCTTCGTAGTCGTTCGAGGCCGGAGTATGCGTGTGGAGGTCGGCTTTGAACCAGCGCAATCTGCCGCCGCCCTGCCGTCCTTGCGTCTGGGCGCGTGCGTCATGTCTGCCTGTTGCCTGGTTGGTCCCTTCATTGGATTTCGATTGTCTGGCCGACTGGCCGCCGGCTCTTGTCCTTCTTCTTCTACTCATTGGTCATTCTCTGTCATTAATGTTTCACATGCCGAGACTGATCATCCGGCCTGCGATGCGTACTCGATCTGTTGCGGCGCGTCTTCGGCTTCTTCGTCGGCAGGCTGTTGCCGGCGCGGGTCCGGCGCATCGGTGGAAGTTGGGGTCTCGGGCACTGCCGGCAGATCCAGGAGCGCCGTATCCAGTACCTCGTCAACCGTGTCCACCGGGATGAATTTCATCAGTTCGCGCACGTTGTCCGGAAGATCCTCCAAGTCGGCCTCATTGGCGGCGGGCATGATGATGGTACTCAGGCCGGCGCGGGCAGCGGCCAAGACTTTTTCTTTCAACCCGCCGATGCGAAGCACTTTGCCGCGTAGCGTGACTTCTCCGGTCATGCCGATGTCGGGATCGACGGGTCTGCCGGTAAGGAGGCTGGCGATGGCGGTGACCATGGTAACGCCGGCGCTGGGGCCGTCCTTGGGGAGCGCGCCTTCAGGTATGTGCAGATGGAGGTCGATCTCTTCAAAGAAGCCCGGTGGGATGTTGAGTTCGGCGGCGCGGCTGCGCACGTAGCTCAAGGCGGCTTGCGCGCTCTCCTTCATCACCTCGCCCAGTTGCCCGGTGAGAACAAAGCCTTTCTTGCCGGGCATTTTGGTGGCCTCGAAGAAGAGGATTTCGCCGCCGGTCATGGTCCAGGACAGCCCAACGGCCACGCCGGGCATGCTGGTGCGGTCGGCGATCTCTTCGCGCTGGAAGCGGCGCTTGCCCAGGTACTCGACGAGAGAGTCGGGCGTGATGTGGACGGGAGAGAAGGGGGCTTCGGCCACGGCAGTAAGCTGCGGAAGCGGGGCCCCGGAGTCTTTGGCATCGCCGGACTGGCCGTTGGCTGAATGGCCCTCCCCGTTTACAGCCTGATCCTCCAGGTAGCCTTGCTGGGGCTGGCTGTCGTCAAGACCCAAGGGAAGCGGCGGCTGGACCCAGTAGGGTTGCATGGCGGCGATGTTGGCGGCAACTTTGCGGCAGATTTTGCCGATTTCGCGTTCGAGGTTGCGGACGCCGGCCTCGCGTGTATAGTCATGGACGATTTTGCGCAGGGCGGCGTCGTCAAAGACGATTTCTCCTTCGCGGAGTCCGTTCTCCCTGATCTGTCGCGCCACCAGGTATTGCTGAGCGATCTTGACCTTCTCGTGCTCGGTGTAGCTACTGAGCTGGATGATCTCCATGCGATCGCGCAGGGGGCCCGGGATTGTGTCAAGAACGTTGGCAGTGGTGATGAACATGACCTCGCTGAGGTCGAAGGGCACGTCCAGGTAGTGGTCGCGGAATTCCCGGTTTTGTTCGGGGTCGAGGACCTCCAGGAGGGCACTGGTGGGGTCGCCGCGAAAGTCGCGACCCAGTTTGTCGACTTCGTCGAGCATGAAGACGGGGTTCTTTGTTTCGACGCGGCGGAGGCTCTGGATGATGCGGCCGGGCATGGAGCCGATGTAGGTGCGGCGAAAGCCGCGAATTTCGGCTTCGTCGCGAACGCCGCCCAGTGCGAGGCGCATGAATTTGCGGCCCATGGCGCGTGCGATGCTGATGCCCAGACTGGTCTTGCCGACGCCGGGCGGGCCGACAAAGCAGAGCAGAACGCCCTCGCGTTCGCGGCGAATCTTGTCGCGAGCGTCCTCTACCTCGTCGTCCTCACGCTGGGCCTTGCGGGCTGCGCGCAGTTTACGGACGGCCAGATACTCGACGATGCGGTCTTTGATTTCTTCGAGGCCGTAGTGGTCCTCTTCAAGCACTTCACGGGCGTGGGTGATGTCGAGGTTGTCCTCGGTGGTCTTTTGCCAGGGCAGAGAGACCATAAGGTCGAGATAGGTTTTGATGACACTGTATTCGGCGGCCTGAATCGGCATGCGGCGCATCCGATTCAGTTCGCGGAGCGACTCTTTGTGGGCTTCCTCGGGCATGCCTGCGGCTTCAATGCGCTCCTCGAGTTCGCGAATGTCGGCTTCCTGCTCGTCCTCTTCGCCCAGCTCCTTCTGGATGGCCTTCATCTGCTCGCGCAGGAAGAAGTCCTTCTGCATTTTTTCCATCTCGCCCTGGGCCTGGGACTGAATTTTGTTTCCCAGCTCCGTGACGTCGACTTCATTGTGCAGCAGCTGGGTCAGGCGGAGCAGCTTTTCCTGGACGCTGTCGATCTCGAGGAGTTCCTGGGCGTCGTTCATTTCGAGGCGCATGCTGCTGGCGACGAGGTAGGCGAGCTGGCGGGCGTTTTCGACGTTGGCTGCCATGACGGCCAGTTCATCGGGCATCTGGCCGTCGAGTTCGACCAGGCGCCGGAAAAGGTCCTGGACGGCGCGGGCCGTGCCGTCGAGCTCCAGTCCCTCCTCCAGAGATTCGGGCAGCACCTCGACGCGGGCACGCAGGTAGGGTTTTTCCTGGATGTATTCCTTGAGGCGGATGCGCTCAAGGCCCTGGACGGCCAGGCGGATGGTGCCGTCGGGGGCTTTCAGCACGCGATGGACCTGTGCGGCGGTGCCGATCTCATAGATCTGATCGGGGGCAGGCTCCTCGACCGATTCATCGCGGCTGGTTACGAGGGCAATGATGCGGTTTTGAGGCAGCGATTCCTCAACCAGTTTGATGCTGCGCTCCTGGCCGATGGTGAGAGGAAGCCACATCATGGGATAGACGACGATGCCGCGTAACGGCAGGACGGGCAGGTCATCGGCGACATCGCTCAGCGATTGCTTTTTGGCGTCCTTCGTCTCGGAGTCGTCGGCGAGCGCGTCTTCGGTCTCGGCCAGTACAGGCTCGATGTCGACTTCCTTCTCGGCAGGTGGGGACTCGCTCACGGAGTCTGCCGCCGGGTCTTCGACGGCCGGTTCTTCTTCCACAGTCTGCTCTTCTTCTTTCTCTTCCAGTTCCGAACTCATAGTTTTCTCAAAACGTTTGAAAGGAACTCGGGCTTCCTTAAGGGCCGGAGCTGCGGCACGGTGCTCCGGCTCCAGGTAAATCCATCGGGTCTTGTCCTATACGCTGCGGGTTTTGACGCCCGCTGACGCTCTCCGAATGCCGGCAAGGCATGCAATAGTTGGCGATTTTCTACAGATTGCCGCGACATTACGGCCAGACTCCCGCAGGGATCCGGACGCGAACAACAGGAGAATTGTACCACAGGAACGCTGAATCTAAAGTGGGGACGCTACCTTTTGGTCAGGGCATAGGCATCTCATCGGGAGTGAGCTCTCAGGAGACAGTCAGTCTTCCAACCAGCTCGCCTGCGGTTGGCAGAGACTCCGATGCGGGCACTTTTCTTTCCGGGTAGGCGTTGGGAGCCGAGCGGTGCAAGACGGCCAGGTCGTGCTGCGGACAGCCATGAGCCGGACGAGAGTCGTAGTCATCCAGGACCCAGTTAAGTTCACTCTTGATACTCTTGTGGCCGAGAGTGGAATGCAGGAGCAGTTCCGTAGCGGCGGAACAGCCGGTATACAGATTCGGTGCAGATGCCTTGGGGGCTGATGCGGGCATTTCATTCACAGGAGATTATTTGACTTGATTATGTTGCATAGGCTTTCTCATCTGTGTGTCTCACAAGAGTTTACGAGCGTTTAAGAGAGTTTACGTGCGTTTGCGAGCGTTTACATGTTGTCTCACCTGCAATGCATGCAGTTTGTGTGGTGGGCTGCAATCAGGGTCTCGCCGGTGCTGGCGGGCTCGTTCAACTGTTCGCTTGCATTGTACGAGAGTTGTACGAGAGTTGTACGAGCTCTGACATGGTGGGACTAGCGGGACGTGGGTTGGCTAGACACCTTCAATTAGGCACCTGTCACCAATATTGACACCAGGTCGATTAGCGTGTTGTAGGAGAGGGGGCGTTGGGGGGGGGGGGCCCCCCCCCAAACGGGGGGCGC
>JAPPKT010000495.1 GCA_028819675.1 Caldilineaceae bacterium
TAATCGCTGCCGAAGCGGAGGAGGTGCCCGTCGTAGGTGTCGCCATGGCGGAGACGCCGGTTCCTGAGGAGGAGACGACAGAAACGTCTGCCCAGACCGGGAACCCGATAGTAACCGTCGGCGGCGACATGAACGTCCGGAGTGGACCGGGCGAGGAATATGACAGGATTGGGGGGGCCTTCGCCGGCGAGGCGTTCGCCATTACGGGCAAGAACGCGGATGGAGACTGGTGGCAGATTGACTTTGACGGTCAGGACGGTTGGCTCTATGCACCGTTTGTAACAGCTACCGATGCGGACAATGTTCCGGTCGTCGGCAGCTCCATGGAGGAGACACCGGCGCCAGCGACCGGAACCGAGACAGCGGAACGGGAAGCCGAAGGCCCGGTTGTTACCATTGGCGGCGACATGAACATTCGCCAAGGGCCTGGCACTGACTTCGCCAGGATCGGCGGGGCATTTGAAGGTGAGGAGTACGGCATCACCGGCAAGAGTGCGGACGGCGAATGGTGGCAGATCGACTTTGACGGTGAAGCGGGCTGGGTATACGCGGCATTTGTGACTGCTACAAATGCGGGAGACGTGCCCACTGTCGAGGCTCCTCGAGCGCAGACTCCGGTCGCCGCGCCGGGGCCGTCGGGAGCCGGGCAGGCGCCGGGCGTTGCTGTTGCGACGGTCGGCGAAGATGTGAATGTACGTAACGGACCGGGTACCGAATACGATCGTATCGGCGGCGCCACGGCCGGTGAGGCCTACACGATAACCGGCAAGAGTGCGGACGGAGAGTGGTGGCAGATCGATTTTGCAGGCCAGTCCGGATGGATATATGGCCCCCTGGTGACGGCGACAGATGCTGAAGACGTACCTGTTGTTACACCTACGACGGACGGCGTTCCGGCGGAATCGAATCCGAGTACGGCGGTTGCCTTAGGTTCAGGCGGCTACGCGCTGGGCGTACAGTTCGAAGAAGAGTGATCTACTGTCTGAAGTGAAGAGCCCGACCCGGTAAGGGCTGCTCCAGCCCCTCTACCGGTGTCCCTTCGCGGATGATGGCAACTCCGTTGACGATTACGTCGCTGATTCCGCTCGAGAGTTGATGCGGCTGGTCGAAGGTGGCGTGATCCTGGATTGAATCCGGATCAAAGACGACCAGGTCGGCGTAGCGGCCTTGCTCCAACTTGCCCCTGTCTTTGAGTCCAAAGCGCGCCGCCGGTGCGCCGCTAAGCTTCCACACAGCGTCTTCCAAAGAAAACAGGCCCTTGCGCACGCACGGGCCCAAGAGCCGTGCGGCTGATCCGTACTGGCGGGGATGGATTGCGGCGTCTTCATGGTAGACGCCGTCGGTGCCCATCATGTATTTTTCATGGGCGAGGAACGGGTCGACGAAACGGTCGTCACCCTGGAAGAAGACGAGGAGCGCGGCCATGTTTTCCTCGATGAGGAGATCACAGAGTGCGTCTACAGGAGACTTGCCCACTTCATCCACATATTCGGCGAGGGTCATTCCCTGGTAACTGCTATTCTCCTTACCTGGCAGCCAGGCTATTCTGATTGCGTCGAGATCGGACGCATAGATTTCGAGGCCGCGTTCGACCTGGGCGCGAATTGCGGGATCGCGCAGTTTGGGCAAGGCGGCCAGAGGGCCGTCGTGCCAGACTTCATAGGGCAGCAGGTAGCTGAGCGTCGTCGAACCGGGCAGATAGGGGTATACGTCGAACGAGAAGTCGACCTCGTTGACGGCGACCTGATCCACGTAGGTGAGGATGGCTTCGGTATCGGCTTCGCTGGCGGCTTTGAGATGCGAAATATGCACAGGAACGCCGGCGCGCCGTCCTATCTCGATTGCTTCCTTCAGCGCAGCGAGTGTGCCTATTTTGTAGCGCATATGGGTGACGTAGGGACCCTGGGATGCGGCCATGGGTAGGCAGGCGGCTGCCAGTTCGGCTGTGGAAGCGAAGCATTGGGCCGGGTAGTCCAGACCGGTGGACAGTCCGCAGGCTCCCTCGTCCATGCCCTGCTCGACCTGCATCTGAATCAGTTTCAACTGTAAATCGTCCGGCGGGGTTGGGCCCCAGCCGCAGACGAGGGTACGCACATTGGCGTATGGGATCTGGGTGATCACGTTCTGGACGTTGCGGCGGTCGAGGAGGGCCATGTAGTCGGCCAGTGTCTCCCAGCCGGTGTAGTCCTGCATGCGCAGGGCGTTGAGGCCGCGCATGTAGTAGATCCACTCGTGGGCCGTCTGGCGGCTGACGGGGGCGTAGGAGATGCCGTCGGCCATGATGAGCTCGGTGGAGAAGCCCTGGCTGGTCTTGCTTACCTGGTGTTCCTTTCTCAGGAACCAGCCATCGGAGTGATTGTGCAGGTCGACGAAGCCGGGCGCTACGATCCTGCCGGAGGCGTCGATAGTTTGGACAGCTTCGGCGCCGGCGAGGTCGCCGATGGCAGCGATCCGATCGCCCTGGATGCCGACATCTGCGCGGCGGCGGGGTGCGCGGTGACCATCAATGACAGTTCCACCTACAATGACGAAGTCGTACAAGAAAGTATCCTCCGGTGAGCCCTGGTCGTCGGAGAGCTATCTGGGGTAACTAGGCGCCGGCCAGCTGTTCCACTCTTTCCATTGTCCTCTGGTAGCGGCGCTCCATTTCGGGCGTTTGCGCGTCGAGATAGTCCTGCTCGGCCTGGCGGGCGGTTTCTTCACAGGGGGCGGCGGGGATTTCGACGACGGCGTGCGTGATCTGGTCGTTGCCCCACTGGTAGGCGCAGATTTCGCCTTTGCTGATGATCAGGTTCATGCCTACGTTGGCCTCGACGATGGGGACGCCATTCTCCCTTGCCCTGGCGAGAACGGCTTGATTCTGGTTTTTGGTCTTGCTGCCGTAGGAGGGGATGAGGATGATGCGGGCGCCGTCGAGGACGAGGGCGCGTACGATGTCGGGGTTCCAGCGGTCGTTGCAGATGACAAAGCCGGCGCGGCCGATGGGCGTGTCGAAGGCGCGCAGCTTCTTTCCGATTCGATTGAAACTCCAAGAGGAATGGGTGCCTTCGGCCAGCTGGACCTTGTGATAGCGGCCGCAGATGTCGCCCTGCTGGTCGAGGAAGACGGCGCAGTTGAAGGCTTCGTCGCCGATGCGTTCGGCGAAACCGAAGGCGAGGCAGGTGTTGAGTGAGCGGGCCAGTTTCTGGAAACGGCGGATGTAGGGACCGTCGATCGGTTCGGCGGCATCGATCATGGCTTCGGCAGTGGCCCGGCCTTCGACGACTTCCATCACGACATAGCCTTCGAGCGCGCCCTCGGTGGTGAGGATCATGCGGGGGTTTTCCTGGGCGGCCTGAACGAACAGCTCCTCCATGCGGTCGGCGTTGGCGGCTTTGTCCCATTTGACGGGTCGATATGAGATGGCGGCAACTTCTACTTTTTCGTACATGTCACTTTCCTTCCGGACTCATCGTATTGCCGAGTCGGCTCAACCTTACACAGTCTTCATATAAGCGGAATACAGCTTGATGTCTTCGGCGCGGATGCCCGAGAAGTTGAGGCGCAGACGAATGGGACCGTCGTCGTGTATCACAGTGTCGTGACCATGCCAGGTGACGGGCTGCGAGAAACCGGAAGCAGTGGGAGGGATGCAATCGGCGGCGCTGTAGCCGGGTACTGGCTCCAGCTGTTCGGTGATTATTTCGGCGGTCACATGGCAGTAGTCGCCGAGGCCGTCGATGTTGAGGGCGAGATGTGCGGGCCTGCCTTCGAGATCGATCGGTGCGGAGACGATGTGAGGGCCCTGTCCGGGGCGCATGCGTCCGGCAGGAAAGGGCTGGAAATAGCCGAGGCGATCGCGGGGCCAGCTGGCGACGCGAACGCCGTCGCTGCTCTGCTCGGGCCAAGGGGCGTACCAGAAGAGGGTCTCGTCCCCGATCTGTTCGAAACCCTGTCCCTGGATGAGGGCGGGATAGTTGACGAGAGTGTTGCCGTGGGGCAGCTCCTGCCAGCCGTCTTCGGCGGCGGAGACGATGGGGTAGTCGGGAACCGGCTCACGGTAGTGGAGGGCGTCGTTGCTGACGGCGAGGCCGAGGTCCATAGTGACGAGGCGGCGGTCGTTGGAGGGGTGGCCGTTCCACATGCCGTAGAAGCCGACGATGACGTTGCCGCGGTTCCAGAGGCTGGCGCCGAGGTGAATCTGTTCGCCGGTGCTGCTGCCGGCGACGGGGGACCGAGGTGTGATGTTTGAGCGGCGCATGCCCATGCAGGAGGCCTGGGACCAGTTTTCGAAGTCGTAGGAGATATGCGTAACGAGTTGACGGACGCCGCCGGCGTGCGTGCCGCCCTGGCCACAGATATAGTAGCAGCCGTTGTGACGCGTTCCGCCTGCCATCTCCAGCCAGGAGCCGACTGGATTGTTCGGAGACTCTCGCCAGGACAGGCCGTCGGCGCTGAAGGCGGCGGCGAAGCTGTTGGCATACTTGCGCGATTGGAAGAGCATTTTGAAGCGGCGACCGGAGTCGGGATCGTCGGGGTCGTGGTAGACCACACAGCTTTGGACGTGGTGCGAACCCTGATTCAGGTCTACGAGGTTGTTGTCGCGGCTGCCTCTGTACTCGACCAGGCCGAGATTAGGTTTGTGCCAGTGGTAGCCGTCGGTGCTGGTGGCGAAGCAGACTCGTTCGAACCAGCCTGGATCGCGGCCCTGGCCGAGGTACCACATCCAGAGCTCGTCGCCGACGCGGAGGACGGTGCCGTAGTAGACTACGCGCTCGCTGTCGGGGGCGTCTTCCTCACCCAGATCGACGACGATGCGGGTTCGGCCACAGGGCGTCATGTGGCCTTCGAGGTGGAGCTCGACGCCGCATTGGAGCGGGAGGCTGTGGTCGTCAAAGGGGAACAGGACGATCTCGTTCAGCAGTTGCCGGGGACCGCCGTTGTGAATGTGCATCCAAGGCTCCTGAACAGAATCTTGGGGAATGGCAGGCAGTCGAAGGGTTAGCGGGCCTTCGACACTGCCAGATGCTCAGACCATTTCAGGCTGCAGCGCGCCTTCTCCAAAGATAACGTTGAAAGTGTCCCCGTTTTCTGCCTTCGTCACTGCGTCCATGTAACAGGCGCTGAATGCCCGCCTGGGAATATCGGTGTTGTTGATATTGGAGCTGTGGGGCAGATGATTGTGAAGCAGGACGCTCTCGCCCGCTTCCATCTCCAGAAAGACTGTTTCGGCGTCGCGTGTCAGTTCCTCTGCCTGCTCGGGTGTCAGAAAGCCGGACCCGCTGGTCGGGTTTATCAGCGTGTGGTGGGCGCCGGGCACGATCTCAACACAGCCGTTGGCGATGGTTGCGGGATCGAGGGCCGTCCAGATTGTGATCAGGGGGTCGCGATCGAGATATCTCCAGCGGTCCTGGTGCCAGATGAGTGGTGTTCCCTCGCGGGCCGGCTTGTTCATGAACATGGCGCGGTAACAGGCTACGGTGGTCTCCTCTCCGTAGGCGCGCGCACAGATGTGGCGGAAGAGGGGCTTCTGCATGTAGGCGAGGAACAGGGGGTCGTATTCGAGGTCCTGGATCTTGCGGTAGCTGAGCGTTGCGCCTTTGTGGCCCTTTGTCTGAGGACCTGGCTTCCCTGTGCCCGGTTCGCGGTCGAGCTGCATAGCGATCCGGTCATAGTCGAGCGGCGCCCGCCCCAGCATGATGTCATCCATACGCAACTGGAGAGCGTTCAGTTCCTCGTGGGTCAGTATTTTGCCCAGGCGCAAGAATCCTCGCGCTTCGAACTGTCGCCATTGTTCGTTTGAGAGTGTATCGGACATTCTGTTCTCCAATCTGTTCGAGCATCCGTCTGAACGGAATGCTCAAGCTCTTCTACTTTAGAACGGGGTTCTGTGCGGTTCCGGCAAGCCCTTTTTTCTTCCAAGATTGGACTTATCAGTTGGTCCAAATCGTTAGGCCTAGTCAATGCGCGTCCTGAGTTTGACCAGCCATTCCGTCACTTCGGGCGGGTCGATGGTGAGGGAGTACAGTTTGGTCCCTGGCGAAACGTAGAAGCGCAGTTTCACGTAGAACTCCGAATGGTTCAGCTGGGGAAGGCGTGCGATGCGGTCATCGCCGACTCCGGGCCAGCCTGGTTTGCCGTTCCAGGAGAGCGGGCTGTCGAGGGTGTCTTCGCGAATCGGATCGCAGTCGGCAGCCGTATACCCCGGTATCGGATGGCCGGTATCTTCGAGGAGCTCGTAGCGGAGCTCGCCGGCGCCGGCGTCGACATTGACTCTGATCTGGCCGCCCTGCTCCTGGCGGAAGCGATGGGTAGTGAGAATTCCAGGCGCGTAGGACTCTGCTTCGACGCTAACGTAGCCGTCGGGTCGCAGGACGGCGACGCCTTTGCCGCGGCGGTTTGGTGTTGAGTATGGGCCCTGCCAGGGTTGGGCGCTGTAACCATTGTGGGTCAGATTGCCTGCCATGTAGTAAAACCAGAGCTGGTTGTCGTGGAGGATGGGGCCGTCGGCGTAGACCATGCCGTAGTCCCAGGCACCCGGTTCGCCGCGGGCGATTAAGGGCTCGCGCCAGCGCGTCCAGGCGACGGTGTCGCGGCTGACCGCCAGTTGACTCTCGACGAAGCCGTCTACCCGGGCGGCCAAGGCGTTCCCGCCCTTCTCGTCGCCCCAATAGCTGGCGGCATCTTCGATTTCGTAGGGTTCGGTCAGGTCGGTCTGAAAGGCCTGGAGCGTAATAATGTGGAGGCCGCCGTTGGTGCAGGCGACGGGGTCGAAGCCGGCGGAATAGAATTCGGTTCCGGGCGGGTCCTGTAGGTCCTGTTCGATGACGGTGCGGAGGCCGGACCAGCTGAGAAAGTCCTGGCTGTCACGGCGGCCGAGGACACGGGTGCGGCGGTTGGAGCCGCGCTGGGAGTAGTAGACGTAGTGCGCGTCGGGGTTGATCACGCCGCCGAAGGTCTCGTGGGGGGAGCCGAAGTTGAACCGCATTTTTTGCAGGCTGTGCGGGCCTTCGGGGTAGAGATGCCAGTCGTAGCCGTCGGCCGAATAGCGGGCGAGCCAGCGCGGCTCGCCAGACGCGTTCATGCCGCTGGGCTTGTTGTCGATCTGTTTCCAGCGGCGGGTCTCGTCCGGTTCGCGGCTGTCCAGAATGGTTATGAGGTGGTCGGCGCTGGCGGTGGTGATGTTGTTGCGGGTCGAGCCGTCGAATTCGACGAGCTCAAGAACGGGCCGTTCCCAGTTCAGCCCGTCGTCTGAATCGAGAGCGCAGTAGAAGGTCTGGTCACCGGTCCAGGCGCGGTAGTACATGCGAAAGCGGCCCGTGCTTTCGTCGTAGATTACGCGTCCGGGCTGGGCGGAGTTTGCGTCCCAGGGTTGGTCGAAGGGGATGGAGAGGGGCGCGTCGGGGGTAAGTTTGCGGGGCCGGTTGAGGACGCGGCGGGCGCCGGTGAGGGACTCGATGAAGTAGTCGTCTATGAAGAGTTGCTTGCCGGGTGAACTTTCCATTGGGGAGTTCCTGAGGCTGTGGCTCGGTAAGTGCTCTGTGGTTGCCCTGAAATCAGGGGGCCTTGATTCTTGTCTGAATCAGACTGGAATTGCATTGAAAGTCGTAGCCCTGCGCCATCCGACTAAACAGTTCAAGGGCAAAGGTCCTTGGTAAGCAAGCGTCTATGGGATGCATCAATATAGATTCTTCCGTTAGCCAGCCTTTTGAAGTCCCTTTGCAGAGCTGTGTCTGCACCCCTAGCTCTACGGCGACCGCCCCTGAGTGGTTCGCCAGACTGACGTTGAACCACAAGGACCCTTATTCGTGCAACGATGGCCAACGCGATCACATGGGGATCATCAGACTCAAGGTCTTCCTCGATCTCGACTTGCTTGCTAAGGACTTCGTCCCTTGGTATCAGTTTTAGCTGCCCGGCACGATTCAGTTCCCGAAAGTCAAGACCACTGGCTTTCCACTCTTCCCTAAACCTCAAAGTATCGGTATACGCGATTTTTCCGTTCCTTTGTGCCAGCCATCTGCGAATGGGTTGCATGTCTTGATTTGCTCTGTCACGGAAACTTGCAAAGCAGTTGGCGTCCAAGATAATGCACACTTTCTAGTCCTCGAAGCCCATTAGTCGTTCTGACTCGAGAAGGAAAAACTCTCTAAAATGGGGTGGAACGCCAATCATATTTCCCATTTTGTCGAAAGAGATGTTGTGCACTTTGACGACGTTTTTCTTGGGCTCCAAGTAGATGAGAGATACGTCATCCGCTGTGATGTTTCCTCTCCTGATTTCGATGCGGGCGCGGTCGACCAAATAGTCGCTATGTGTTTCAACGATAAACGACTTTCCTCCTTGACTGGCAAGGCGGACCAGAAGTGATGAAAGTTCCGCTTGGGCTTTAGGGTGCAAATGGACTTCGGGCTGTTGCATTAGAAAATATCTCATTGCCGGATCAGTTTCGTTGCCGACGGGGGATAGAGGAGAGACCATTGCGTGTACAAGCAAGGGCAATACCTGGCTTACACCATAACCGACATCAACTATGTTGGAATTTGGACCACGTACCCTTAACTTAAGCTGGAATGGCGCACCTGCCTCAGGTCCAAGCTTCCTTACTTCAATTTTTTCAAAGAGCCCTGAGGCTCTACCGAAATCGATTAGTTGCTGCCTGAGACTCTCCCACTCTGTTTGGGTCGTTGCCGCCAACCGCATCAGAAACATAGGAACGTCGCTTCCTTCAGGATCAAAAAACTCCCTTGTCGGATCGTAAGTCCTTCTCGGTCTTGACCTAACCGGGGAAGTACTGAATGCAGACGTATTGCCTCTGACACCTAACCTGAACAGACCTTTGTTCTCGACATACTTGTCTCCCAAGAATTTCGCAAGTGTCACTTCTTCTGAAATCTGACCATCAATTCTTCCACTAGCCAGTGCACCTAAGAAGGAAAATGGTGGGTGAACGTCAAACAGCGACGATCTCACGTTTATTCTTGTAGTTGCCGGCTCTTCGTCGTTGGAACCTGCCTTTGTCGTACCTTTCGATGTATCCCGATTCTGGAAAAGAATAACTCCGTCGTGAAACTTAATTGTCACAGTTCCAATGTCAGGTTCTAGTCCTTCTGCCTTTTCTACAAACGTAGCCACAAGGTCGACGGAATCACTTTCCCCTTGGAACGAAAATCCGAGAGCGAATTCCCTTTCGGGCTTCCTGCTTCTCCTGACAATGTCGTCAAAGACACCGAGTGAGTACGGCTGTGAGTTGAAGTCAACTACACCACTATCAATGAAATCCGCCAGCACCTGGAAGCAGGCCAGTGCCGTAGTCTTGCCGGTGCTGTTTTCCCCGACCAAAAAGGTCAAGGGGCGAATGTTGAACTGCTGGCGGCCGGCAAAGCAGCGTACCTCCTCGATTGTAAATTGGGTGATGTTCACTATTCAAACTCCAGATCAGGAGACGCCTATTCCCTGAGGGTCTGTGCGACCTTAACGCGGTCAAGGAAGACGCCGCAAATATATCAAGCCCCTGAACGCGCAGTTCTCTTGGTAACTCTCAGTTGGTAGGACCAGCCCAGAGTACGCCGAGGTGCCCACAATTTCCTATGCCTTAATTCCAGTCAACGCGATTCCCTGGATGAAGTGTTTCTGGGCGAGGAAGAAAACGATGAGGATGGGGACGATCATCATAGTGGAGGCGGCCATGAGGGGGCCCCACATGGTGCGGCGCTCGAACATGAAGGCCTGGAGGCCGAGGGAGAGGGTGAATTTTTCGCGGGAGTTGAGGAAGATCAAGGGGCCGGTGAAGTCGTTCCAGGCGAACATGAAGCTGAAGATGGCGACGGTTGCGAGGGCCGGCTTGGCAAGGGGCAGGATGATGGTCCACCAGATGCGCAGGCGGGAGGCGCCGTCGATGATGGCGGCTTCTTCAAGCTCCATGGGGATGGTGAGGAAGAACTGGCGGAGCATGAAGATGTAGAAGGGCGTGCCGAGCATGGCGGGGATGGTCAGCGGGTAGAAGGTGTCGATCCACTCAAGCTCGGCGAAGAGGAGGTAGAGGGGCACGAGCATGACGATGTAGGGGATCATCATCTGGCTGACCATGACCATGAAAATGAGGTCGCGGCCGGGGGCGCGCAGGCGGGCGAAGCCGTAGGCCGCGAGCGAGCAGGTGAAGACGGCGCCGAAGACGTGGGCGAGGGCGATGAGCAGAGTATTGAAGAAGTAGAGGTGCATTGGGGCATAGATAAAGACGG